>CAJMMH010000113.1 GCA_905214365.1 uncultured bacterium | reverse complement strand
TGCTGACGGTTGTAATGCTGTTTACAGCAATGCCTGCAGTGCAGGCGGAAGCACAGACCGGGATGCAGACTGGCACAGTGGCTGCAAATGTGGGAGCAGCTGTAAATAAGCAGACAGCTGCCGGCTCAAGCATTTCCGCAGAACTGTTTGCGGGGTTGATTGGATGTCAGGCGCTGGGAACGGATATGCAGAAAAAAAGCGGACTGACACAGGCCAGATTCTTGGAGGCAATGGGACTTGCGCAGAGGGATACACAAAGTGGTATGCAGACTGATGCGCAAAGCAGCGCACAGACTGGTATGCAGAACAGTGGACAGACAGAAGAGCCGGAGTGTCCAGAGGCGGAGTTTCCGCTTCAGATTGTTGAAAATCAGGAAGCAGCTGATTTGCTGACACAAGATTCGGTACAGGCATATATCGTAAAAGGAGACGGATTAAGCATTCCAACGTCTCCGGCAGAGTACGCAGTGATTCTTCAGGCGCACGATCTGACAATTTCCGGTTCTCAGGTAAAGTATATGTCAGTGATTGACGCGGCTGACGTTACCATAAAAGGAAGTAGCATCGGTGTTTTAACGATATTTGCAGGCGGAGAAGTGACGCTGCATATTGATGAAACAACTGCAATTGACCGGATTGTGCTGATGGGCGGCGGAAGTGTTGCCATTGAGGGACCGGGAGAAATTGGAAGAATCAGTGCGTCCGCGGCACCGAAGCGGCTGCAGATTACAGCGAGTACAATCCTGAAAAATATGCAGGCAAAAACGCTGAATTATATTGATCCGGACGGCGAAGAGGGAAGTCTAAAGGCGTGGGAAGAAACGACACTGACGCTCAGCCGCTTCTGCGTGCAGTTTGTGACAGAAGGAACTGCGGTTGAAAATCAGTATGTTGAGCCGGGAAGTACAATTGACGCAGCGGCAGCAAAGACGCAGTCCGACGGAATGGTATTTACCGCATGGTACGAAGATGAGGCATATACAACTCCATATTACATGACAGATTCTGTGATTGGAAATCTGACACTTTATGCCCGGTTCGTCCAGCCGGAGGACGCAGTCTGGGTGACACTTGACCGCGGCGGAGAAGAAGAAAATACGGTATTAGCGTTCGCAAAGGGTGAGTGTCTGCTGGTAAAGCCGCTGACGCAGCTTTTGGCATATAAAGAGGGATATACGTTTGCCGGGTGGAGTACGGAAAAAGACGGAGAAGCCGTTGTCAGCTATACCGATCCGATCGAAGACAGCATGACCTTGTACGCGATGCTGATTTCGGGGGAAGAGATCATACAGGATCAGCAGACAGAACATGCGGAGCTCAACGATTTTGCCTGGGACGGCGGGATTGCGCTGAAGGTTCCGGAAGGAATGGGCGATACGCAGCTGGAGTCCGCGATTGCCGTTGAAGGCGGCGCAAGCGAAGAGGATCCGGCGATTCGTCTGGAGAGGGGCGAAAACGGACAGGCGACGTTGTTTGGAGATTCCTGGGAGCAGGGCGGAACACGCGGATTTGCGCCGGGTTCTTCGGTGATGCTGACTGTTTCGGATGGCGTGACATTTGCGGATTACAGCGAGACAACAGAAACGCTGACCATTCGCGTGTATAAGCCGGAAGTGGAAGTTGTTGATTTTAAAGAAGATCTGACTTATATTTTGTGGGATGAGCTGGAAAGCTATACGCCAGAGCAGGTTCCACCGGATGAAGATATGGATACAGCCGCAGAGGAAGAGACGGAAGAGCCGGTTACGCCGGGAACTTTAGTGCTCAATGGAACGTACAGTATCAGTTCCGGGGATGTTCTTGTTATGTACGACGGCGAGATCGGAGAAGAAGAAAAGAATATTGACGACTGGACAGAGGGAAGCTTTGATGGATATGTGCTGTATGCGCTTGTGGATACCGCAGACGTGAGCAGCGGAAAAACGACAGTTACATTTACAGCGGCGGAGCCGGAGCAGTATCTGGATGAGCTGGACGTACATACAACGAGAGAAACTGATCTGGAAGGGATTCTCACTGCAGAAGAAATTTCAAGATTCGAGCGGGAAATTGCGGCGCAGGTTGTCGGAAACGAAGAAGTAAAGGCACAGATGCTTGCGTCTGTACTTACCTCCGAAGAAGCGCAGCAGATACTGGATGAGCAGTATGGAAGCGGCGTATACTCCCTGTCAAAGGCATCGGCAGCGATCAAGGTTGGAAAACCGCAGGTTAAGCTGACGGTGAATAAATCGAAAGTAACGGCGAAGATTTCCATTACGGCAACGGTCACAGTAAAAGACGGAAATAAGACGCTGCTGAACCTGACGACGACGCTTGCGTTCACGCAGGAGGTAGGAGTCAGCGTCAACCTGGACGCAGGAAAATTCTGGGTGGACGCGTCAGTATCGCTCCGCTCGGTATCTACCATTTCACTTACCATGCAGGCGAAATCAGGCGGAAAGGCAGCGGTTCTGGAGAAAGCGAAAAATACCTTACAGCAGTTGGTAAAGCCGGAAGGTTTGACTGATGCGGACGGATATCAGCAGCCGGTATCGGAGCTGATGGGAACGATGCAGGGGCTGATACAGACGTCTCTGCCGTATGTAGAGTTGTTTTCTGTACGGCTTATGACGTTGAAATTCAGCTTCCATGGAATTGTAACGCTGACGGTGACGCTGGATCTGGTTGGAGAAATCGGAATCATTGCATCGTTCGGCGTGGAAATTGTGGTAAAGAACGGCCAGAAGGTCGGGATGAACTATAACTTCAAGAAATTTAAGGGAAAGACCTATACGCAGAAGCTGGAAAATTCCGTGAATACAACCATTTACGTGGTTGGAAAAGTCGGCGTACGAATCGGTCTGCGGCTGACGATTTCCCTGACTCTGTGCGGCTGTGTTACTGTTTCCATTGTAGGAACGATATACGCCTATGCGGAATTGACCGGCATGTATTTCCTGACGGCATCGCTGACAAATGGAAGCGCGTCCCAGGCGGGAGCACTGCATTTTGAAGTCGGAATTGACGCCAGAATTGATTTAAAGCTCCGGGTAAAGATTCTGTTCATTAAGAAAACAAAATCGTGGAATGTATGGTCGGACCGCTGGCCGCTTTATCAGAAAGAGATCGGAAGCAAGCTTTCCATCATGGATACCGGGCGGCTGGATACACAATGGAAGATTGAGACAAGGAACGCGGCAAAGAAGTCGGTATTCCAGCTGAATCAGATCCCAACAACCATTTATGACCTGGCGTCCGGAAAGGGAAGCAGCGCACAGACGGCGTGGAATACGAGAGGCGTTTCCTTCTCATGGGCAATTAAAAATGTGAAGATAAACGGAGCTGCTGTTCCCGAAAAAGATCCGAGGTATCAGATTTTCCGGATTGACGGAGGAAAGATCCGCGTAAACGAATCGCTGGCTGCTCAGTATGGGATCACAAAGGTATCCTGTGATCTGGAACTGACATATAAAAACAATGAAAAAACAGCGCTTGTGAAAAAACAGACGCATACCCTGCATCTGGACAAAAGTATAAATTTTGTGAAAACGACGGTCGTGCTGAAATTTAAGGTGTATGACTGGTGTGCGCGGCAGTGGGGAATCGAGCGGGCCGCATGGGACGGAAAAGAGATTGCGGAGCGTACGGTAAGCTATACATATGTCAGCGGAACCTCAAAACCGAAATTCGCATCGGAAACAATCAATAAGAATGAAGTGCTGGCGCAGCTGCAGAAATCCATTCCGGAACTGAACGGAGCAGAAATCGGGTGGGGAGCAAACAATGCCAGATATCTGACTCAGATCAGAAATGGAATCTGGATGGATACCAAGACCGGAGTAGTCAGTTTCTCGGTCAGCAGTAAAACAGCCACAGCAACGATGGAAATCGGTTTGTTTGCGCATCGGTATGCTGGAACAGAAGGAACGGTTACTTATGTGCTGAAGGCAAATGGAGCAGAGACTTCGGATCTGGCATTCCAGGTACAGCCGAATGTAGGGTATGGAAGCCAGTCCATGACCTATGATCCCAGACAGAAGCAGTGGAGTATTACGTGCAGACGTTCTGACTTCACAGCAGGAAGCAGGCGGGCGTTAATGGTAACGTACGCAGGCGGAGAAATGGCAGAGACCGGTATCTATCTGACAGGAAGAGAGAGCCAGAATGTTGTATATCTGAACTGGACGGTTCCGCAGCAGCAGCTTTCCGTGCAGAGCAGCGGCGCAAACTGGCGTATCAACGAAGGCGGATGGAACAGCCAGAACGCATCGATCCGCAGCGGACAGCTGGTAACTGTTGAGGTAGAAGCAGCGGATGGATGGCGCGGAGTAGAAGTACAGATGGATGGACGACCGCTGGCTGTTCAGAACGGACGGGTATCCTTCCGGATGCCGAACCGGGCGGCAGTGCTGACGCTGAAAGCATCAAAGCTGTACACTATTTCTTATTATTACAATATACCGGACCGCGAAGACCAGCAGTATGTTTCACAACAATGGGCGGAAAATGAGCCGGCAAATGCAGCGTCCGATCCGTCGGCAGATGGGCTTACCTTCCGCGGATGGTATATTAATCCGAAGGGAAGCGGTGAGCCGTATACGTTCGGACAGTATCTGAAGCAAGATGTGGCACTGTACGCAGACTGGACCTGTGATATCACAGTAGATTTCAACGGCGGAGAAGGAAAAGCCGCATACCTGGAGGATGGAAGCGAGCATCTGATTGATCCGGATAACAGTGAAAAAACAGGCGGTTACGAGTTTTCTACACTTCGGATCGGCGCAAAGCTGCCGCAGCTTTCAGTACCGGAGCGAGATGGCTATGAATTTGCAGGATGGGCGCTGACAAAGGATGCGGCGGACGGCGTCATGGAAGATCTGACCGGACAGTCCGCATCGGGCGGTCTTACCATTTATGCAGTGTGGAACGAGATATACAAAATTAGTTATGAGTTAAACGGCGGACAGGCGGACGGGAATCCGGAAGCTTATACCGTCGCCAGTGAAACTATCCGGCTGAATCGTCCGACCAGAGAGGGATATGAGTTCCTTGGCTGGACTGGAACGGATCTGAAAGAGCCGACGATTGAAGTTGTCATTGAGACTGGTTCGACTGGAAACCGCAGCTATACGGCAAACTGGACAAAGGACGGAGTTATTTCGTATCATATTACGTATGAACTGAATGGCGGAGTGATGCCGGCGGAGTCAAGAGAAAATCCGACAGATTATACGGAAGAAACAGAAACATTTGTGCTTTTGAATCCGGTTAGAGAAGGCTATGAGTTTCTTGGCTGGACTGGCACCGGACTGGAAGAGCCGACCAGGGAAGTTATTATTGAGAAAGGATCGACCGGAAACCGCAGCTATACCGCAAATTGGGAGGTGATAGAGTATTCAATCAGTTATAACCTGAATGGTGCAGATGAACTTGATAATCCGGGAACATATGGAGTAGAAAGCGAATCCATTACCCTTCAGAATCCGTCCCGTACCGGTTATGAGTTTACCGGCTGGACGGGAACGGGTCTGGGTGACATTCCGGTGCTTGAAGTTGTGATTCCGACCGGTTCAACAGGAGACCGCAGCTATACAGCGAACTGGAAAGCGATTACGTATACCATTAGCTACGAGTTGGATGGAGGAGCTGCAGCGGGAACACCGGGAAATCCGGACAGCTACACCATTGAAAGTGAAGCCATCACACTCCGGAATCCAACAAAGGAAGGCTATGAGTTCCTTGGCTGGACAGGAGAAGGATTGGAAGAGCCGACACAGGATCTGGTGATTCCGGCAGGTTCCACCGGAAACCGTACATACCGGGCAAACTGGGAATTGGCAGAGTATACCATCAGTTATAACCTGAATGGGGGAGAGGATGTAGGAAACCAGAGAACCTACACGATTAACGATGAAGTATATCTGGAATCTCCAATCAAAGAAGGTTATGAGTTCCTTGGCTGGACAGGAACGGGCCTGGAAGAAGTGACTCTCGAAGTTATCATTCCAACCGGCTCAACGGGAGACCGCAGTTACACAGCGAACTGGAAGGCGATTACGTATACCATTAGCTACGAGTTGGACGGAGGAATTGTAGCGGGAATACCGGGAAATCCGGACAGTTACACCATTGAAAGTGAAACCATCACACTCCAGAATCCGACAAAGGAAGGCTATGAGTTCCTTGGCTGGACGGGAGAAGGACTGGAAGAGCCGACACAGGATCTAGTGATTCCGGCAGGTTCCACCGGAAACCGTACATACCGGGCAAACTGGAAGGTAAAAGAGTTGGTTGTATATGAAATTACCTATGAATTGAATGGAGGTATGATAGAATCAGAAGGAGATGGAAATCCAACCCGTTATACAGAAGAATCGGAAACAATCATTCTTCTGAATCCGGTGAAAAACGGTTATGAATTTGTTGGCTGGACAGGAACGGATCTGAAAGAGCCGACACAGGTGGTTGTTATTCCGATTGGTTCAACAGGAAATCGCAGTTATACTGCAAACTGGAAGGCAATTACATACACCATTACCTATGATCTAAATGGGGATGGGGCGGAACATTCCAATCCTTCCAGTTATACTTCAGATATGGATGATTTTGAGTTGGCTGTACCGAAGCGTCCCGGTTATGTATTTACCGGCTGGACAGGGACTGGACTGGAAAAGGAAACAGTAACAGTTGTAATAAAAAAGGGCACAACCGGAAATCTGGAGTATATGGCACATTGGGGACCGGAAGAACCGACCGTTGATATTAACAAATCAAGAAAGTCCCCTGCTTCAATTGCGAAGAGCAATAAGCAGTGGGTGGGGACTTGCTTGTATCAGGATGGGTACAAGCCCCTCCTGATAAACTGCGAAGCAGTTATTTGGTTATGAGCAAGCAGCGAAGCGGATTGCGAATATCCGCTTGACCTAAAAAATGAACAGGAGGTAAATGATGAATCAATGCAGAGCCTGGACAGCGTGCATCTTTATGATGGCAGCATTGCTGTCCGCAGGCCCGGCATCCGCAGAAATATCTACAGAAATAGAAAACGTTGCATGTACAGAAGAATCATCGGCGGCCGAAAGGCAGCCGGTGATTGTCTGCGTTCTAGATTCTGGATGCAACTGGGACGGTGTGCAGGGACTCAGTCTTGTGACGGAAAAGGATGATCTGACGGATGAAACCGGGCATGGAACAGAAATGATGGATTTGATTCAGGAAGCTGCACCGGATGCAGAGCTATACATGATTAAATGTTTTGAGAAGGAAACGTGTACGCCGGAAGTTCTGGCGGATGCTGTATACGCAGCGGTGGACAAATACCATGCGGATGTCATCAGTATGAGCTGGACGGGAACACAGGAAAATAAAGAATTATATCAGGCAGTTCAGTATGCGGCAGAAGAAGGCTGTGTGCTGATTGCTTCGGCAGGAAACTTATCGCTGACGCAGCCGTTGGGGAGTATTGTTTACCCGGCGGGATGGGTAACGACATGATCATAAGCCCTTTGTATCGGGTGACCGGTGCAAACTCAGTGTTAAATGCTCTTAATCCCTAAAGCCTTACACCGAAACAGCAGCCTGAAAAGGCAAACTGAGTGGTGCGAAAGCAGAAAAAACGTAAGGATGGCATATGGTGAAAAAAAGGACGAAAGTGTCTCCTAAGTGCTGTGAAACAATGGGTGTTCAGCAGAGAAGCTCCTAAGTACAGGCAAAGCGTGTTTGAAAAGCATTCCCGCAATCAACAAGTTCCATTTTGGTATATCGCTCGAATCCAGTTTTTATGATAAATGGTGGAAGCCCTGAATGGTTCAAAGCGGATTCGGGAATTGGTCTTGTATATGGAGAACTTTCAACGACTATCTCCCTGAGGGAGAGTAAAGCCGCAGGCGAATGGCGGAAGAAAAATACTGCTCTGTTTTGACGCGGTTTTGAAGCATGCCGGAATCAAACAGATGAAGATATAGTCTGCACTGGCGTGAAAGCGTCAGATGTCTGCCGGAGATGGCAAGGCTGCATGGAAGCTGCGATTCTATGTGAACAAAATTGGATGAAGTAATTGGCGTTGGCGGTGTTATAATAGAAGAGGATGGAAGTGTTTGGTCCAGTTTGTGGTATCTGCAGGGACCGATGGTAGAGGTCTGCGCGGACGCAGCGGGAACCCATGGAAGAAAAGGCGCGTCTTACGCTGCGGCCAGGGCTGCGGGAATTGCGGCTGCCTGGATGGACAGCGGAATATCAGCGGACGAAATCCGCAGTTGTTTTCAGGATAACGCGGAGGATCTTGGGAATAAAGGCTGGGATCCGGTATATGGATGGGGATTGATTCGAAAGTTAACCAAATCAAGTAAGTCCCCCGATTTAACAAATCAAGTAAGTCCCCTGCTTCAATTGCGAAGAGCAATAAGCAGTGGGTGGGG
>CAJMMH010000112.1 GCA_905214365.1 uncultured bacterium | reverse complement strand
TCTTATTGACACCTTGCTTAAACATATTCTACTGATTAATCTGTAATTTTTTACTGCGCTTTTTGCCGGAAGACGTGGTCCTGTCGCAGACGGGAAAGATGCTGACGCTCGCGGCTGCGGCAATTCTTGTGATTGCGGTGATCAACGCGCTTGCAAGCTACGGCTCCCGCGTTATCACGGCAAAGGGATCAGAAACCTTTGTCAAGGGGATGCGCGACAAGCTGTATGATCACATCCAGCGTCTGCCGTACAGCTGGCATGTCAAGAACCAGACCGGAGATATCATTCAGCGCTGTACGTCTGACGTAGACATGGTGCGCAACTTTGTCACCGGCCAGCTGGTTGAGGTATTCCGTATTGTCTTTCTGGTTGTGTTTTACATGATCATCATGTTTACGATGAATGTAAAAATCACGCTGGTAGCGGTCGCGTTTCTTCCAATTGTCATGCTGTATTCCGGCTACTTTTTCAGCCGGATTGCCAGGCATTTCCAGGAAGCGGACGAGGCGGAGGGCGCGTTATCCAACACCGTACAGGAGAATCTGACCGGTGTTCGTGTGGTGCGCGCGTTCGGCAGAGAACAGTATGAAAGAGAACGTTTTGATGAAAAGAACGAGCACTTTTCCGGACTGTGGATTTATCTTGGAAAGTTTTTAAGTCTGTACTGGTCCATCGGCGATCTGATCACCGGCATCCAGATCCTGACTGTCATTTGCCTTGGCGTGACCGCAGCGGTAAATGGAGAGATTACCGTCGGCGAGTTTATGACGTTTGTTGCCTACAATTCCAGTATGGCATGGCCGATCCGAAGTCTTGGACGTATTGTATCGGAGATGAGTAAGGCAGGCGTTTCCATTGACCGTCTTGCCTACATTCTGGAAGCGGAGGAAGAACAGGATCAGCCTGGGGCTGTATGTCCGCCGATGAACCGTGACATTGTTTTTGATCATGTAAATTTCCGGTACGAAGAGGGCGGTCCGGTACTGAAGGATGTGTCGTTTGCGATTCCGGCCGGAAAGACATTTGCGATTTTAGGCAACACCGGAAGCGGAAAGAGTACGTTGGTTCATCTTCTGAACCGGCTTTATGAGCTGCCTGAAGGCAGCGGAGAGATTCGGATCGGGGATACGGATATCCGTTCTATCCGCAGGGATTATCTGAGAAAGAACATTGGCATGGTTCTTCAGGAGCCGTTTTTGTTTTCAGGAACCATCCAGGAAAATGTCGGAATCACAGCTGAAAAAGCAGGACTGGAGGATATCCGCGAGGCATGTGTGATTGCCTGTGTGGACAGTGCGATTGACAGCTTCAGCGATGGGTATCAGACCGTTGTTGGCGAACGCGGTGTTACGCTGTCCGGCGGACAGAAGCAGCGTGTTGCTATTGCGCGGATGCTGATGCAGCATGCACCGATCATGGTATTTGACGATTCACTGTCAGCGGTTGATGCGCAGACGGACGCGATGATCCGTCATGCCTTAAAGCAGCGGATGGCGGATGCAACAGTAATTCTGATCTCACACCGGATTACGACGCTGATGCAGGCAGACTGCATTCTGGTGCTGGAGGACGGCCAGGTTGCCGAGATGGGAAGCCATGAGCAGCTGATGCAGAAAAATGGAATCTACCGCCGGATCTATGAGATCCAGATGAGTACGCAGACTGACGGGTCAGGACAGGGCGTACCGGCTGCAGAAGGGAGGGGATTCTGATGCAGATCGAAGAAAAAGAGTATAACAAAGCCTTTGACTGGCGGATCTGGCTGAAGCTTGCTCCATTTGTTAAGCCGTTCCGGGGGCTGATGATTACAGCAATTCTGTTTAATACGCTGTGCGCGGTGGTGGATATTGCGCTTCCGCTGTTTCAGCAGTACGCGATCAACCATTTCGTCGGAGACATGACGACGGACGGATTGGGCGGATTCGCGGCAGTTTATCTGGCATCAATTGCATTCCAGACAATCAGCGTTGTGATTTTCTGCCAATGCGCGATGGTCATCGAAATGCAAATGGCAAAGCGTATGAAAAAAGCGTGTTTTGATCATTTGCAGACGCTGTCCTTTTCCTATTACAATACCACTCCGGTCGGCTATATTCTTGCCCGTGTCATGAGCGATACCGGGAGAATCAGCGGTCTGGTAGCGTGGAATGTTATGGATATGCTCTGGGCATTGTTTTATGTTATCGGCATTTTTGGCGTCATGGCGTACCTTAATCTGAAACTGGCACTACTTGTGCTGTTGGTTGTTCCTGCGCTTGTGCTGCTGACTGCGTTTTTTCAGAAACGGATTCTGGAGTGGAACCGGAAGGTGCGCAAGCACAATTCCCGCATCACCGGAGCTTATAATGAAGGAATCATGGGCGCGCAGACCTCAAAGGCGCTTGTCATTGAGGAAAAGAATACGCGCCAGTTCCATCAGATTACGCAGGAGATGCGGATTGCGGGTGTCAAAGCGGCCAGAATGAATGGAATTTACATTTCTCTGGTTGTTCTGTGCAGCGCGGCGGCGGTCGCTATTGTACTCCGAGAGGGCGGCATGATGGTCGGAGACCAGATTATGAAGATCGGAACGCTGTCAGCGTTCACCACCTATGCAGTCAACATGTTTGAGCCGATCCAGAACGTAGCGAGAAACCTGTCTGAGTTGATATCGGCGCAGGCGAACATTGAGCGTGTTACCGGTCTGCTGGAGGAAGAACCTCAGATTCAGGATACGCCTGAGGTCATTGAAAAGTATGGTACGGCGTTTGATCAGAAGCGGGAGAACTGGGAGCCGATTCACGGCGACATTATGTTTGAGGATGTGACGTTCCATTATCCGGACGGCAATGAAAACATTCTTGAACATTTCAATCTTCATGTTCCGGCAGGCACGACGGTAGCGATTGTCGGAGAGACTGGAGCCGGAAAGAGTACGTTAGTCAATCTGGCATGCAGGTTCTTTGAGCCAACTGAGGGCCGGATTCTGATTGACGGTATCGACTATCGGAAGCGGAGTCAGTCCTGGCTGCACAGCTCTATCGGATATGTGCTTCAGAGCCCGCATTTGTTCTCTGGAACGATTATGGACAATATCCGCTACGGGCGTCTGGACGCAACCGATGAGGAAGTCATCCGCGCGGCAAAGACCGTTTCTGCGGATAAGGTTGCCGCGAAGCTGGAAAAGGGCTGGAATACAGACGTTGGCGAAGGCGGCGATTCGATGTCAACCGGTGAGAAGCAGCTGATCTCATTTGCGCGTGCCGTTCTGGCGGATCCGGCGATCTTTGTTCTGGATGAAGCAACATCTTCCATTGATACGGAAACCGAGCAGCTGATTCAGGACGCGATTTCCTATCTGTTAAAGGATCGTACCTCCTTTATCATTGCTCACCGTCTTTCCACCATCCGCCAGGCAGATATCATCCTGGTGGTAAAGGCCGGAAAGATTATTGAACAGGGGAGCCATCAGCAGCTGATGGATCAGAAGGGATATTACTATAATCTCTATACCCAGCAGTTCCGCGAAGAAATGATGGACGATTTCGATAAGAAGCGTTCCTGATGAGCGGAAGCAAATCACAAAAATGAAATCGATCAGAGCCATCCGCCGTCCAGAGTAACGATTTGGCCGGTCAGATAGGCAGGACCGGAAAATAGCTGCCATGCAAGCTCGCCTACCTCGTCGGCACGCCCCATGCGTCCGACGGGGATTTCTTCGTTTAAGGAGGCAAGTTCCTCATCCGAAAGCCATGCGTTCATCGGCGTGTCGATCGCGCCGCAGGCGATGGCGTTGACGTGGATGCCGGAGGGCGCGGTTTCCTTTGCAAGCGCGCGGGTGAAGCTGTTGACAGCTCCTTTGGACGCGGAATAGACAACCTCACAGGATGCGCCGACGCTTCCCCAGACAGAGGAAATGTTCAGAATCTGTCCGCTGTGGCGGTGCAGCATAGAGGGCAGAACTGCGTGGCTCATTTGGATGACAGAGTACAGGTTGACCTTCAGGAGATGGTCCCATTCTTCCGGTTTCATATCTTGAAAGAGACCGATCTGAGAAATTCCGGCGTTGTTGATCAGGCAGTCAATCCGGCTAAAGCGGTCAAGCGCGGACTGGACGAGCGAGCGGCAGAAGTCATTGCTGCTGACGTCTCCCTGCAGGGCAAGACAGTCGCTGCCGGTCTGCAGAATCTGCTCCTGCGTTTCAGACAGCGCTTTGCGGTTGGAGCGGGAGGCAATGATAAGGGATGCGCCGCGTGCAGCAAAGGAAAGGGCACAGGCCCGGCCAATTCCGGAGGAAGCTCCGGTAACAAGGATAACTGGTTTCATAAATAACTCCTTTTATATGTTATGTGCTCTCGGAATCTCGCAAAGGTAGGTGCATAAGAAATTCCGAGAGTACATTATAATAGAAGAAACTCTGCTCCGGTATCCGCAGCAGAAAAAAAATACCTGCTGGCGGAACGGGCGGAGAGTCTTGATTGTAAGAGGATGGAAAACAGCTGTCTGGTAAAGCTGTTGGACATATCGTACCACAAAAAGAACGGAAAATACAGGAAAAATCAGCTTTTTTACACATTCCAGAGGAAAAGATCGAGGAAAAACAGTGCTCGCCTATTGACAAGCAGGGATGCTGTTGTTATAATTGAGAACGAAATGTAACAAAATTGTAACAAATACATCGGGAAAGCAGATAAGGAGGCTTTTTGATGAATCGTAAATACAATAAGTTAATTGCATCCTGCGCTTCAGCAGCACTGTTATTCAGCGGAATCGGTTCTTCCGTTCCTGCGTTTGCAACAACGCTGGAAAATGATACTGCGGTAGCCGGTATGGCCGTTACTTTTAATAATTACTACGCAAACAGCCATTCGCCGGAGGCAGATATCCTGGATTATCTGAGTCCGTCTGTTTCTTCTACGCTGGAAAGCGAAGAGGCTTCTGCGGCAGCCGTCAAGGCTAATGTAGGAAAGCAGACCGGAACTGTTTCCGGAACTGCGGCAGCCGATGATCTGATTGATGACGATCAGCAGGGAACGGAAGGTTTAGTCAGCACGACTGCCCGTCTTTTTATGAGAAAGTCCGCGTCTCTGACTGCGCCGGTTGTTGCTTATCTGTATAACAACTGCAAGGTTGAGATTTTTGATACGGTAACCAACAATGACGGAACCTGGTATCTGGTCCGCACGGATGGAATCGAGGGCTATGTCAGCGCTCAGTTTGTCCTGATTGGAAATGCGGCTCAGGTAGCGGAAACCAACATTCAGAATAAATACGCGACCGTAACTGCAGACAGCCTTGCGCTGTACGATACTGCGGCGTCTGAAGGTCGGATTCTGGATTATGTACATAAGGGCGAGACCTACCCGATCATGCAGGCAACCGGGGATTATGTGATGATTAAAGTCAGCGATACGCTGTGGGGCTATGTCAGCCGTGACGGCGTAACGATCAATACGCAGTTTGCACAGGCAACGGAGATTGATGATGAGTATATCAAGAATCTTCTTGATGGCTATCTGACGGAGATTGACGATGCAAAGCGTGTCTACGATGAGCGTGTGGCAACGCATGATTACAGTGGTGCTAAGTCTGCGATTGATTACTGTGTAGAGTTGTGGGATGAGTACATTTCCACAACGACTGACGCGGGTATGACTGATCTGGCGGATGCAGCAAAGCAGCAGCGTGAGGACGCGGTAAAGCTGAGTGAGAAGGTAGCACAGATTATTGAGGATCTTCGCAAGGAAGCAGAAAACAACGTAGTTGTACCGACGGAACCGGCAGAGACCAGCAGTGCTTCCTCTGAGAACGGCGCAGCAGAAAGCCAGCCGGCATCTTCAGATGTTCCGTCCTCTGATGCAGAGTCCGTACCGGAAATTCCGGCGGAGACAACGCCAGCTTCTACAGCTGAAGCAGTCAGTGTAACTGCATATTATACCGGCAGTCAGAAGTATGCCGGAGATGTGATTTCCGCGTCAGAGCTGTATCTCCATGTGGTATACAGCGATGGAAGCGAAGGGGACATCACCGATCCGTCCCAGTGGTCAAGCCCGAATGTCGGCATGATTCTTCCGGCAGGAGAGTATCTGGTAACCATGTACTATGGTGAGCTTCATTCGTCCTTCCTGCTGAACGTTCTTGAGAGAGAAACACAGCCGACGCAGCCGACGGAAACGCAGCCGACTCAGCCGGCAGAACAGCCAACACAGCCGACGGAAACGCAGCCGACTCAGCCGGCAGAACAGCCGACGCAGCCGACGGAAACGCAGCCGACCCAGCCGGCAGAACAGCCAACACAGCCGATGGAAACGCAGCCGACCCAGCCGGTATCGGCAGTGAGCATGGAAGCAAGATACACTGGCGGGCAGAAATATGCCGGAGATGTGATTTCAGCAGCGGAACTGTATATTCATGTGGTATACAGTGACGGAAGCGAAGCGGATATCACAGATTCTTCTCAGTGGAGCTGTGCGCAGGTAGGCATGATCCTGGCTGCCGGCAGCAACACGGTTACGATTACCTATGGTGCGCTGCAGTCGTCTTTCGTACTGGAAGTAGCGGAAGTACCGACTCAGCCGGCAGAACAGCCGACGCAGCCGACGGAAACGCAGCCGGTTCAGCCTGAAACGCCGGCACCGACGGAAACGCAGCCGACTGAGCCTGCACCGGCACCGACACCGGCACCAGCACCGGAAGTAAGTGCAGTCCGTCAGCAGATGGTCGCATATGCGTTGCAGTGGGTAGGACAGTGCAACTACGTATGGGCAGGAACCAATCTGTCAGTCGGCGGAGGCGTTGACTGTTCCGGATTTACCATGAGAGTATTTGAGAGCGTAGGCGTATCGCTTCCGCATTATTCGGTAAGCCAGATTTACTGCGGCGCTCAGATTACCTATGATCAGCTTCGTCCGGGCGATCTGGTATACTTCCCGAACCCGGACCATGTAGCGATTTACATCGGAAATGGTCAGATTGTACATGCGAAGAACGAGCAGTCCGGAATTGTTGTAGATTCCCTGTTCTACAATCCAAATCATCTGCCGACCATGTACATCTCAATCCTTCCGTAATGGAGTATACAGTACTGCAGAAAGTGCCCCATGCTTTGGTATCCTGTGGTATCCAATAATATGAGAAAAAAGGCTCTGCTTTTTCCTATGCTGAACTTCGTATTCAGCGGGAAAGTGCAGAGCCTTTCTGATGCGGAGACGCCTGTAAGAAATCAGTGATTAATAAAAAGACCGTACACAGCAGCAATCTGACTGTGTACGGCCTTTTGCTATGAGAATGGGGGGGGGATTCCCGATTCTTCAGAAGTTATATGGCGGATTGTTGGAATCCATTTTACAGCCTGCGAAGCAAAAATCTGCATCATCAGAACTCAGGCTCGATCAGTCCGTAGGTTCCGTCCTTTCTCTTGTAAACAACGTTTGTCTCTTCCGTTTCACTGTTAAAGAATACATAAAAGCTGTGACCAAGCAATTCCATCTGCAGGCACGCTTCCTCTGCGTCCATTGGCTTAATTGCGAATTTCTTGGTTTTTACAATCTTGATGCCTTCGTTTTCCGGCTCATCCTCACTTTCCAGGAACGATGCGGAGAAAGACTCAACATTCTGTGTCTGTGCAATCAGTCTGGTTTTATAACGGCGCAGCTGACGCTCAATTACTTCTTCTACCAGGTCAATGGAAACATACATATCGGAGCTTGCCTGCTCAGAACGGATCAGATTGCCCTTAACAGGGATTGTAACCTCTATTTTCTGACTGTCTTTCTGCACACTTAACGTTACATGAATTTCCGTATCCGGAGTAAAGTAACGCTCCAGCTTGCCAAGCTTTTCGTAGATGGCAGCTTTCAGGCCTTCGGTAACCTCAATATTTCTTCCGGTAATGATAAACTTCATAAAAAACCAGCTCCTTCCGAACATAAAGTAATGGATAAGGACTCCGCATTGTCCAGGCGGGCTCTATCAGCCGGAAAAACGGAATACAACACGGAAAATTCCGGGTATAAGATTCAAACAGGATCTTGTCCGTCCTCCTTATCTTGACTTCAGTATAGCACATAAACATAGATTTGTAAAATAAAATTTCAATAAATTTCAGATTTGAGAGTTTTATTCAGGAAAATAACGGAAAATAATATAGGAAGATAAAAGGAAAAGGAAAAAATTCAGATAGGCGAATTGGGATAAGTTTGGAGAGGATAAATTGTGGATAATGGGGATAACTATGTGAATATCTTGAATTTGACGCAATTTTCGACAGAAAAGCCATTGGGGATACTGGGGATAAGTCTGTGGATAAGATGGGTATTCCAAAAGTTGAGAAAACAGATTATGCGAAGATTGGATAAATTGTCGCTACAGTTTATCATAGGAAGTTTCTGAATTGAAAATTTCTGTGATAACGCAGCGCAGCGGTATTTTGCTGATTCG
>CAJMMH010000111.1 GCA_905214365.1 uncultured bacterium | reverse complement strand
CACGCTTACCTAACAGGTTCTGACGGAAACGTCCCTGCTTACCCTTTAACATATCGGAAAGGGACTTCAGCGCACGGTTTCCAGGACCGGTTACCGGGCGGCCGCGGCGACCGTTGTCGATCAGGGCATCAACTGCCTCCTGCAGCATACGCTTCTCGTTGCGGACAATGATATCCGGAGCACCGAGCTCAAGCAGTCTCTGCAAACGGTTGTTTCTGTTGATGATTCTGCGGTACAGATCATTAATATCGGAAGTTGCGAAACGTCCTCCGTCAAGCTGTACCATCGGGCGGATGTCTGCCGGCATAACCGGGATTGCATCCAGAATCATCCACTCCGGACGATTTCCGGAATTGCGGAACGCCTCAACAACCTCCAGACGCTTGATCAGTCTTGCGCGCTTCTGGCCGGAAGCCTCCTTGAGCTCGCTCTTGAGCTCTTCGGAGTCCTTCTCCAGGTCGATTGCTTTTAACAGCTCCTGAACCGCCTCGGCGCCCATGCCGGCGCGGAAGCTGCCGTATCCGTACTGATCAATCGCGTCACGGTACTCCTTCTCGGAAAGTACCTGCTTGTATGCCAGTCCGCTTGTTCCAGGATCCAGTACGATATAAGAAGCGAAGTACAGAATCTTGTCGAGGTTTCTCGGAGAAACATCAAGAATCAGACCCATGCGGCTCGGAATTCCCTTGAAATACCAGATATGGGAAACCGGCGCTGCCAACTCAATGTGGCCCATGCGCTCACGGCGCACATTGGACTTGGTAACCTCAACTCCGCATCGGTCACAAATAATGTTCTTATAGCGGATCTTCTTATACTTACCGCAGTGACACTCCCAGTCCTTGCTCGGTCCGAAAATACGCTCGCAATACAGACCATCCGGTTCCGGCTTCAGCGTTCTGTAGTTAATGGTCTCGGCCTTGGTTACTGCGCCTCTGGACCATTCTCTGATCTTTTCCGGTGAAGCCAAGCTGATCTTAATGGCGTCAAAGACCAAAGACTGGCTTGTTTCATTATTTGTTTCAGGCATAATGGCTCTCCCTTCTCAATTAGTCATCCAGATCATCGTAGCTGTCTTCACTGGAATCCTCAGACTCTTCCGCATCACCGAAGAAGTCATCCTTGAAATCCTCATCCTCATCGCTATCCGGCTCAACGTTGGTGAACTGTCCGTCCTTAACCTCCTGCTGAGTATATCCGGAGCTTGCCAGCTCTTCATCCGTATAGTGACGGTTATCTTCCATCATGGTGTAATCGCTTACGCCATAATCAATATTTTCCTTAATTTCAACCTCAGTATTGTCATCTCTGAGTACGCGTACATCCAGCGCAAGTGCCTGCAGCTCCTTCAGAAGTACCTTGAAGGAATCCGGGATACCCGGCTCAGGCAGGTTCTCGCCCTTGCTGATCGCCTCATAGGTCTTAACACGGCCGATAACATCATCCGACTTAACAGTCAGGATTTCCTGCAGCGTGTATGCAGCACCATAAGCCTCCAGTGCCCATACCTCCATCTCTCCGAAACGCTGTCCGCCGAACTGTGCCTTACCGCCGAGAGGCTGCTGGGTAACCAGCGCGTAAGGACCGGTAGAACGCGCGTGGATCTTATCGTCTACCAGATGATGCAGCTTGAGGTAATGCATGTGTCCGATGGTAACCGGGCTGTCAAAATACTCACCGGTACGGCCGTCACGCAAACGTACCTTTCCGTCCGGATTGATCGGAACACCCTTCCAAAGCGCGCGATGCTCCAGATGATCACCCAGATACTCCAGGATCTCCGGTCTCAGCTCATCTGCATGCTTTTCCCTGAACTCATCCCACTCAAGGTTAACATAATCGTTTGCCAGCTTCAGGGTATCGGCAATATCCTTCTCGTTTGCGCCGTCAAAGATCGGGGTGGAGATATTGAAGCCAAGTGCCTTCGCTGCAAGGCTCAGATGGATCTCCAGGACCTGTCCGATGTTCATACGGGACGGAACGCCCAGAGGATTCAGAACGATATCCAGCGGACGGCCGTTCGGCAGGAAAGGCATATCCTCGATCGGAAGCACACGGGAAACGACACCCTTGTTTCCATGACGTCCTGCCATCTTATCGCCGACAGAAATCTTACGCTTCTGAGCGATGTAGATACGGACAACTTCGTTTACACCCGGAGACAGCTCATCGCTGTTCTGGCGGTTGAATACCTTGGTATCAACAACGATACCGTAGGATCCGTGCGGAACCTTCAGGGAAGTATCTCTTACTTCTCTTGCCTTCTCACCGAAGATGGCGCGCAGCAGGCGCTCCTCGCTGGTCAGCTCGGTCTCTCCCTTCGGAGTTACCTTTCCGACCAGGATATCTCCGGCACGGACCTCTGCGCCGACACGGATGATACCGCGCTCGTCCAGATCCTTCAGCGCTTCCTCACCGATGCTCGGTACATCGCGCGTGATCTCTTCCGGTCCAAGCTTGGTGTCGCGGGCCTCGCAGGAATACTCTTCAATATGGATAGACGTATATACGTCATCACGAACCAGACGCTCGCTCAGCAGAACAGCATCCTCGTAGTTGTATCCTTCCCAGGTCATAAATCCGATTAACGGGTTCTTACCAAGAGCGATTTCTCCCTGATTGGTAGACGGACCATCGGCGATTACCTGGCCTGCTTCAACGCGGTCGTTCTTGTAAACGATCGGTCTCTGGTTGTAGCAGTTGCTCTGGTTGCTTCTGGAAAACTTGGTCAGATGGTAAGTATCTCTCGTACCATCGTCGCACTTAATAATGATCTCTTTCGATGCGGAACGCTCAACAACACCGGCATGCTTCGCGATAACGCAGACGCCGGAGTCATAAGCAGCCTTGCCTTCGATACCGGTTCCGACTACCGGAGCCTCTGTAAGCATCAGCGGCACGGCCTGACGCTGCATGTTGGATCCCATCAGCGCACGGTTCGCATCATCGTTCTGCAGGAACGGAATCATGGATGTAGCCACGGAGAATACCATCTTCGGGGATACGTCCATCAGATCGATGGTGCTCTTTTCAAACTCGGAGGTCTCCTCGCGGAAACGACCGGAAATCATTCTCTTGGTGAAGTGGCCTTCCTCGTCAATCGGCTCATTTGCCTGAGCGACTACGTAATCATCCTCTTCGTCAGCGGTCAGGTATACAACCTCATCGGTAACGACCGGATTCTTCGGGTCATCCTTATTAACCACGCGGTAAGGCGCTTCGATAAAGCCGTACTTGTTGACTCTCGCATAGCATGCCAGAGAGTTGATCAGTCCGATGTTCGGGCCCTCAGGAGTCTCAATCGGGCACATACGGCCATAGTGGGTGTAGTGAACGTCGCGGACCTCGAATCCGGCACGGTCTCTTGACAGACCGCCGGGACCAAGGGCGGAAAGACGTCTCTTGTGGGTCAGCTCTGCAAGCGGGTTATTCTGGTCCATAAACTGGGACAGCTGGGAGCTTCCGAAGAACTCCTTCACCGCCGCGGTAACCGGCTTGATGTTGATCAGCGCCTGCGGAGACAGATCACTCGGATCCATCGTCGTCATACGCTCTCTGACAACACGCTCCATACGGGAAAGACCGATGCGGTACTGGTTCTGGAGAAGTTCTCCGACCGCACGGATACGACGGTTGCCCAGATGGTCGATATCGTCGTTGTTTCCTACTCCGTACTCCAGGTGCAGGCAGTAGTTGATGGAAGCCATGATATCCTCTTTCAGGATATGCTTCGGAATCAGAGTCGCGATATTCGCAGCCAGCTCGTCCTTCAGCTCATCGCCTTCAAGACCCATATCAAGGATTCTCTTCAGCTCCGGATAATATACCAGCTCGCTGATTCCTGCCTCAGCCGGGTCAAACGGCAGCCAGCAGGCTGCGTCTACCATCATGTTAGACAGAACCTTGACGCGGTGTCCCTCAACATCCAGATATACATACGGAACTGCGGCATTCTGAATCTTTGTTGCGATCTCACGGTTGCAGGTGGTTCCCGCTGCGGCAATGATCTCGCCGGTGCTCTCATCCACCACATCGTCCGCCAGGTTGTGACCGTTCAGACGGTTGCGGAAATGAAGCTTCTTATTGTACTTGTAACGTCCTACCTTGGCCATGTCATATCTTCTGACATCAAAGAACATGCTGTCAAGAAGGCTTGCGGCGCTGTCTACAGACAGCGGCTCGCCCGGACGGATCTTCTTGTAAAGTTCAAGCAGACCGGTCTGATAGCTGTCGCTGGTATCCTTGGCGATGGTTGCCTGCAGCTTCGGCTCGTCGCCGAACAGTTCATAGATCTGCTCGTTGGTGCCGAGTCCGAGCGCACGGATCAGCACGGTTACCGGTACCTTTCTGGTACGGTCTACACGGACATAGAAGATATCGTTGGAATCAGTCTCATACTCCAGCCATGCGCCGCGGTTCGGGATGACCTGGGAAGAGAACAGCTCCTTACCTGTCTTGTCGTGAGCAATTGTATAGTAAATACCAGGGGAACGAACCAGCTGGCTGACGATAACACGCTCCGCGCCGTTGATCACGAAAGAGCCGGTGTCCGTCATCAGAGGCAGATCACCGATATAAATCTCATGTTCCTTGATATTATCTGTCTCTTTGTTATAGAGCTTTACCATAACCTTTAAGGGTGCGGAGTAAGTTGCATCTCTCTCCTTGCACTCCTCAATTGTATGCTTTATCTCATCCGGGCATAAACGGAAGTTACCAAAACGAAGGCTCAGGTTCCCGCTGTAGTCAACGATGGGAGAAATGTCATCAAAGACCTCTCTAAGTCCCTCGTTCAGGAACCACTTATAAGAATCCATCTGGATTGCAATCAGGTTTGGCATCTCAAGAACTTCACGCTGCTTGGAATAGCTCATACGGAAGCTTCTGCCAGACTCGACCCGCCGAATTCTATTTTTTTCCATGACTGTTCACCCCTGCTTTTCTATTTTTCTCTCAGCATATCAAATGATCGGATTTCCGCAAAAAATAAGCTGACAAAGGCACATTACTCCATGATAGTGCAACTATCATCCTAGCATAGTTGTGTCAACTTGTCAACCTATTTTCGGGGATTTTATTCGTCTTTTTTGAGAATTTCTTTCAGGAAACTGGTTCCGCTGATTTTCTGCTCAATTCCGAGATAGTCGAGGATGGTCGCCCCGATATCAGAGAATGTCCTGCGGGTTCCGAGATTCACCCCGGAGCGGACTGGCTTTCCTGCCATCACAAGCGGCACGTACTCTCTGGAATGGTCGGTGGACGGCGTGATTGGATCACAGCCGTGGTCTGCGGTAATCATCAGGATATCTTCATCCTTCAGTCCCGCTAACAGCTCCGGCAGGCGCTCGTCGAAATACATCAGCGCTTTCGCGTAGCCCGGCACGTCGTTGCGATGGCCGTACAGCATATCATAATCAACCAGGTTGGTAAAACACAGTCCGGTAAAGTCACACTGCTCCCGCTCTAGAGTGCGCTCGATTCCTTCCTGGTTGGAAGCGGTGCGCACGCCCTCGCTGATGCCGCGTCCGCCGAAGATATCCTCAATCTTGCCGACAGAGAGAACCGTCTGTCCCGCCTCGATGATCTGGTCAAGCATCGTGGTTCCGGTCGGCTGCAGGGAGAAGTCGTGGCGGCCGCTGGTTCGATAAAAGCTGCCCGGCTTTCCGGCAAACGGTCTCGCGATCACACGGCCGACTGCCCACTCGCCCCGGCAGATTTTTCTTGCCGCTTCGCAGTAACGGTACAGCTCTTCTCTCGAAACCAGATCCTCATGTGCGGCGATCTGCAGCACGCTGTCCGCAGACGTATATACGATCAGGGCGCCGGTGCGCAGATGCTCCTCGCCGTAATCTTCAATAACCTTAGTACCGGAATACGGAAGATTGCACAGGATATCGCGGCCGGTCGCTTCCTTCAGCTGATCGAGCAGCTCCTTCGGAAAACCGTTCGGGAAGGTCGGCATCTTCTTCGGGGAAATCAGGCCGGCAATCTCCCAGTGACCGATTGTCGTGTCCTTACCCCTGGAGGCCTCTGTCATACGCGCAACCGCGCCCGGAATCACCCCCTCTGCCGCTGCCGCCGCTGGTACTCCCGCCGGTCGGCCTGCCGGGAACCCCTCCTTCGGAATCCAGTCCATACCGTCAATTGAAAACAGACCAAGCTTCTCCATGTTCGGCATCGCGAATCCCGGATATGTTGCCGCGGCGCGCACGGTATTGCTTCCCTCATCTCCGTAATCGGCAGCGTCCGGCATCTCGCCAATTCCAACACTATCAAGCACAATTAAAAAAACTCTCTTCATAAAAATACTCCTTTACAAATATCCAATTGTTTGCTATACTGGTTCAAAGCGGGGCGTAGCGCAGTTTGGTAGCGCGCATGAATGGGGTTCATGAGGTCGCAGGTTCGAGTCTTGTCGCCCCGATATCAGGCAGCCGGTCATTGACCGACTGCTTTTTCTTTTTATTATAGCCAAACAAGCCAAATACCGTCAAGTAATTTTTTCCCCGCGCTCTAACCCGCAAAGCAAAGAAACGGAGCCATGGCTCCGTTTCTTTGTTTCTTATTGTTTGTTCTCACTCCGATCAGCCAGATTTGCGGCAGACCAAAAATCAGCCCTTTACCGCTCCGATCATAACGCCCTTCTGGAAGAAGCGCTGCAGGAACGGATAAATTACCAGAATCGGCACACTGCTGATAACAATCAGGGAATACTTGATCAGCATCTGCACCTGCGGCGTCCGGTCCGCGCCGATATCCTGCATCATGTCCGTCGTCTGGCTCTCTACCAGAATGTTGCGCAGTACCAGCTGCAGCGGAAATTTCGACGGAGTCTGCATATACAGAGACGCGTTGAACCATGCATTCCAGTGAGAAACGCCGTAGTACAGTACCATAACAACAGTCGTTGCCTTAACTAACGGCAGCATAATCTTTACCAGGATCTGGAAATGGCTCGCGCCATCAATCTTTGCCGCCTCCGACAAGGATTCCGGGATGCTTAAAAATGCGCTTCGCATAATGATCAGGTTGGAGGTTGTGATCGCGTTCGGAATAATCAGCGACCACAGACTGTCCAACATTTTCAGATCCTTGACATTTAAGTACATCGGAACCATACCGCCGGAGAAATACATGGTGATGATAACCAGAATCGTCAGCGGTTTCCGCAGCATCAGATCCTTTAACGACAGCACATACGCGCCGAGAATGGTCAGAACCAGGTTGACTGCCAGTCCGGCAAACAGAATGAAAAAGGTATTCAGGAAGCCATTGACAATCTGCTTGTTGGCCATAACCATCCGGTAGCCGTCCAATGTCCATTCTCCAAGCGGCTTTAACAACAGTCCCGAATGAACCATCAGCTTCTCCGGATCACTGATAGAAGCCGCTACTACATAATAAAACGGATAGAAACATGCAAGTGCAATCAGCGTCAGCAGAATGTAGTTGCACACTGTAAAAATCCGATATCCCCTACTTTTATCCTGCATGCTCTCCTCCTTACCACAGACCCATATCTGTTACTTTTTTCATAATGTTGTTTGCAATGACAACCAACGCCAGGTTGATGACCGAATTGAAGAAACCGACCGCCGATGCGTAGCTCCAGTTCTGCTCCAGCAAACCTTTGCGGTATACGTAGGAAGAAATAACATCTGCCGTCTCGTAAATTCCGGCGTTGTACAGCAGGATGATCTTTTCATATCCGACGCTCATAACCGTTCCGATCTTCATAATGAACATCATAACAACAGTCATCATAATCGACGGAATTGTGATATGAATCGTCTGTTTCCATCGGTTTGCGCCGTCGATTCTTGCTGCCTCATACAGTTCCTGATCGACGCCGGACAGCGCAGACACATAAATGATGGAATCCCATCCGATGTTCTGCCACAAGCTGGAAATGACATAAATTGGGACGAAATAATTCTGGTTCGACAGCATGGACATTCCCGGATCAACCAGGCCGATTTTTGCCAGGAACTGGGTAATGAATCCATTGTAATCAACAAACATGCGCACCATGCTGCAGATAACAACCATGGAAATAAAGTGCGGCAGATAGGTAACGGTCTGCAGCGCGCCCTTGTACTTCTTGCAGCGCATTTCGTTGAACAGCAGCGCCAGAATGATCGGTGCAGGGAACGTAACCGCGATATTGGTCAGACTGATTACCAGCGTATTCCGGATCAGCCGTCCGAAAAAGGCTGATTTAAAAAAGCTGATGAAATGATACAGACCATTGCTCTTTGCCCACGGACTTCCCCAGATTCCCTTATACGGGCTGAAATCCTTGAACGCAATAATCAGTCCATACATCGGCTTATAGCAGAAAATCAGATAATACAGCAAAACCGGCAGAAACAGCAAATAAGCCGGCCAGTTTTTCCTCATATCCTTTGCCAGCCTTACTCTGAAT
>CAJMMH010000110.1 GCA_905214365.1 uncultured bacterium | reverse complement strand
TGACGGTCTTCAACTCGGTAATTGATTGCCTTACCGTTGTACCATGCAAGCTCTTTTTCGATTTCCTCCATTTTTTTCCGGTTTCTTCTATTGCTGAGAATCTTCTCATAATCCTGAAGCAGTACTGCCCGATACGGATCCTGGAGCAGCTTTTTCACCAGGTTTTTTGCGTCTTCCATCCCAAATGTCTCCTTGTCTCTCCTGAATTTATCTGCAGACCGGACACAGACTTTTACCTTGCTGCGCCGGTCTTCTGCAAATGATAGTGACAGTATAGCATAATTTTCAGAATAGTTCAATGCTTTTTCGGTTATGTTGCCGATATACGGCATTTGAAGTATTGCTATGCACGTTTCATTCAGACAAGGATAATTTTTGCCAATGCCCTGATAAACTCATCCTATTTTCCCAGTAGATTTTCCGGTCCGAATCCTAATGGCAGAAGCTCTTTGAGCGAAAGAATCCGGTATTCTGTCATGGATACTCCGAGAATAACCGAAAAATGCTCCGGATCGCAGAATTCCCGCATAACCTGCCGGCAGACGCCGCAGGGCGCGGTCAGTGCCAGCGTCTCTCCTTCTTTTCCGCCAACAATCGCAATCGCAGAAAAGTTTCTCTGTCCCTCGCTCACCGCCTTGAAAAACGCAGTCCGCTCCGCGCAGTTGCTCGGCGTATAAGCCGCGTTTTCAACATTGCAGCCGCGGTAAATTGTTCCGTCAGCCGCTAAAAGTGCCGCACCGACCTGAAAATGCGAATACGGCGTATACGCCATTTTCCTTGCTTCGATTGCTTCCGCAATCAGTTTTTCCACATCGATTTTCATGCTGCGTCACCCTCATTATCTCGATTTAATATACGGTTTTCCGTTCGCTGCAGGCACTCTTGCCTTTCCGACAAAGAACACCAGCGCCAGAATCGTTACTACATATGGAATCATTGAAATCAGGTTCGGGGATACCGCATTGCCCGCGCTTGCCAGTACCTTGATTCCATTGCACAATCCGAACAAAAGGCAGGCAAACATTGCTCCATGCGGTGTAAACTTACCGAAAATTACAGCTGCAATCGCCATAAAGCCCTGTCCGACAATAACAACCGGACGGAACTGGTTGACGGTTGCAAGTGTAACATACGCGCCGCCGAGACCGGACAAAAAGCCTGACAGAACAACGCAGATATAACGAGTTTTCGTTACATTGATTCCCAGTGTATCGCATGCCTTCGGATGCTCGCCTACCGCACGCAGACGCAGTCCGAATCTCGTTTTATAAAATACAAACCATACAATCAGCACGCAGGCAAAACAAAAATAGCTGGCCACATGCGTACACAAAACATTATCCCAGAAAGAACCGGTTGGGAATACCCCTTCAAACAGGCGATGGAGACGTCCGGCATCCGGCACCGGTTTGGTATCGGTTGATCCGTCAAACAGAATCCGGCTGACAAACAGTGCAAAACCGGGGGCGAGGAAGTTGATCGCCGTACCGGAAATCGTCTGATCCGCGTTAAATGAGATGCAGGCAATCGCATGAACCAGAGCGACAATTGCTCCGGCGACTCCGGCCATCAGAAACGCAAGCATCGGATTTTCGGTAAAGTAGCCGAGTGTTGCGCCGACAAACGCGCCGACCGTCATCATTCCTTCGATTCCAATGTTGACAACGCCGCTCCGTTCGGAAATACAGGAGCCAAGCGCCGCATACAAAAGCGGCGGTGTTGCAATCAGGGTTGCATTAATTAATAGTCCCAGATTTCGTATCAATTCATCCATGTTCTTACCTCCTGCCGCCTTTTCTGTTTGTAACCAGATATTTAAAGATATGGGAAACCGCAATGAAAAGTACAATGGTTCCCATGATAATATCAAGAACTTCCTTCGGCGCGCCGATGGTAGTCAGCTTCAGTCCGCCGTACTTCATTGCTCCATAAAAGATCCCGGAAAAAATACAGCCGATCGGGTTGGATCCGGCAATCAGCGCAACCGTGATTCCCTGGAATCCGTATCCCTCCTGACCAGCGAACTGTGCGATACGCGTTGCGTTTCCCATTACCTGAAGCGCGCCGCCCAGACCAGCCATCATGCCGGAAATCGCCATTGCCTTCATAATTGCCCGGTCGGAATTGATTCCGCCGTAGGAAGCCGCATGCCGGTTAAAACCGACTGCCCGCAGCTGATAGCCAAGCGTTGTTTTGTTGATGATGTACCAGGTAAGAATAGCCGCCGCAATCGCAATAATAATTCCATAGTTCGCTGTATTGCATCCGGTTGCCTGACGGATAGATTCCGGGAAAAAAATCTCCGCACTCTCTAAAATATCCATCGTTGCCTCTTTTCCATCTGCCTTGATTCCCGGAAGGTTGACAACGTAATTGGAAAGATAGAACGCAATCCAGTTCATCATAATGAAGGTCAGAACCTCATTGATTCCGCGCTTTACCTTCAGCAGTCCGGCAAACGCGGACCAGAGTGCTCCTGCAGCTGCCGCTCCGAGAATACATAACGGTACATGAATGATCGCCGGAGCATCCACCTTCAGACCGATCACACAGGCCGCCAGACTGCCGACTACAAACTGTCCCTCCGCTCCAATGTTAAATACGCCGGTCCGGAAGGAAAAGGCAACGCCAAGTCCTGTCATAATCAACGGAATTCCATATACAACCGACCAAACCAGATACTTCGGCTTCCCGAAGATGCTGCTGATCAGCTTGGAGTACGTGGCAATCGGGCTGATCCCGGCAATGGCCAGTACAACTGCTCCTGCAAGGAAGCCGAATACAATCGCAATTACCGTATAAAAAGCGTTCCCTTCCAGTATTTTCTTTTTATTCATGGTGCGTACCTCCTGCCATCAACAGGCCAAGATCCTTCTCATCTGCCTCGCTTCCCTTTACGCTTCCGCTGATCGCTCCGTCAAAGATAACTTCAATCCGGTCGGAAAGACTCATGATTTCATCCAGTTCAAAGGAAACTAGCAGGACAGCCTTGTTTTTATTTCTCTGCTCCACCAGGTATTTGTGTACAAACTCAATTGCACCGACATCGAGTCCTCGGGTCGGATTTACCGCAATCAGAAGATCTGCGTCGTTTGTAATTTCTCTGGCAATAATTACCTTTTGCTGATTTCCTCCTGACAGCGTTCCCGCCGGCTGATTAAAGCATCCGGACGGACGGATATCAAACTTTTCCGTTAGCTCTTTCGCATGCTCCCGGATCTCTTTTTTCTGAAGAACACCGTTCTTTGCGTACGGCGGTTTCATATAGTTCTGCAGAATCAAATTCTCAGCAACAGAAAACTCCAGCACCAGTCCGTGCTTTTGACGATCCTCCGGAATGCTTGTCACGCCATTGTCAAACAGTTCCTTCGGCGTATGATTGACCAGATTCTTTCCGTTGATCCGCACCTCTCCGGAGTCAGCCTTCCGAAGACCAGTCAGAATCTCGACCAGTTCCTTCTGACCGTTTCCATCTACGCCCGCAAGTCCCACAATCTCACCGCGGCGTACCGACAGGTTCAGTCCTCTCAGGATCTCAGCGCCGCGGTAATCCTTTCCGTGAAGATCTTTCACGTCAAGAACCACGTCTCCCGGCTCCATCTGCTTCTTGTCCACTACAAACTCAACGTTGCGGCCAACCATCATCGACGCCAGCTGATGTTCTGTCACCTCGGAAACCTTTACGGTATCAATGTACTTACCCTGACGGATAATCGTGCAGTAATCCGCGCATGCCTTGATTTCTTTCAGCTTATGCGTAATCAGAATTACCGACTTGCCGTCCGCAGTTAGATGACGGATAATCTCCATCAATTCATGAATTTCCTGCGGTGTCAGCGATGCAGTCGGCTCATCCAGAATCAAAATATCTGCGCCGCGATAAAGTACCTTCAAAATCTCCACTCGCTGCTGCATACCGACAGAAATATCCTCAATCTTCGCATTCGGATCAACCTGCATATTGTACCGTTCCGACAGTTCTTTTACCCGTTTCGCTGCCGTCTTCAGATCAACAATCATTCCCTTTACCGGCTCCATGCCAAGGATAATGTTTTCCGTTACTGTAAACGGCTGAACCAGCATAAAATGCTGATGTACCATACCAATGCCAAGCTCAATTGCCCGGCCCGGACTTGTGATATCCTCCTTCTTTCCTTTCACCAGGATCTCTCCTGACGTCGGGCGGTACAATCCGTACAGTACGTTCATCAGCGTACTTTTTCCGGCTCCGTTTTCGCCGAGAATGGCATGTACCTCTCCCTGATGGACAGTCAAATTCACATGATCGTTTGCCACAAAATCGCCGAATTTCTTGACAATCTCTTTCATCTGAATAGCAACAACCGATTCATTCATATGGCTGGTGTTTTCCATCCCTCTCCTCCTTTTTATGTTCATGTACACTCGAAATCCCTGATGCTCCTGCCCTTGCAGATGTTTTTCTCAAAAATCTTCCTGTAAATTCAGGCACATCGCGATTACAGGAACATACGTTTCTTTTCATCAAAACAGTCCTGCCGATCGCCCTTTCAAGCATTCGGCCAGACTGCCATCAGACTACCACAACCTCGCAGATCCCCTCTGCTTCGGCAATCCGGCCAAGCCGCTCCATTTCCTCCCGTGTCGGCGGCGTATAGTTCCGGTATTCCTTTCTTACGCCGTTTTCCCGGTAAGTAATCAGCTTATAGCGGATCCGGTTTTTGGCAAACGGCGCAAGAAGCCTTGCCGTCTGCCGCACCGTTTCTTCCGCGTCAAACAGGCCCGGAACAACGACAGTACGTACCTCATACAGCTTTCCATGCTGCGCCAGCCAGACTGCGTTGGCAAGAATCGTCTCATTGCCGCTTCCGGTCACGATTTCGTGCTGTACCCGGTTCCATGCCTTGATATCGATCATTACGCCATCCGTGACCTCCATCAGCTCTGTCTGTCCGGCAAACGGAACCGTGCCGTTGCTGTCAATCAGCGTATGCAGCCCATGCTGTTTACATAAGGTAAACAATTCCTTCAGAAACCGCGCATGCAGCATACATTCTCCGCCGGACACGGTAACGCCCCGGATAAACGGCATCTGGCGCGCAATCTCACAAAAGGTTTCCTGCGGTGTCAGATTCCGGATTCTCGGACTGCTTCCATGCGGACAGACCTGAATGCAGGCATCACAGAACACACACCTGGACGGATCATACAGAATCTCTTGCGACATTGTCAGCGCATGCTTCGGACAGACTGCCGCGCAGGCGCCGCAGCCGATGCAGAAATTTCTTGTCTCCGGATTGTGACAGTAACGGCAATTAATGTTGCAGCCCTGCAGAAAAACTGCCGTCCTGCTTCCCGGACCATCCACACTGCTGAACGGAATAATCCGATTGACGGGTGCTGTAAGACGGACACTCTCCACCTGCATTACCATACCTTGCGCTCCTGTACATGGCCGTTGTTAGTCGCACCGGTCGCAAGCTGCGTTGTATTCTGCAGTACTGCCTGTCCCTTCTGATACTTTTCAATCTCGGACCGCTTTGCAAGATAGCCGGTCACACGGATTACATCGCTGTTACTCTCATAGAAGGACAGATACCGAAGACCGCTGGAAAATGCTCCTTTTACCACATCCAGGACAAATTCCGGATTCTGATGTACCATCAGATCCACCGGAATGATATCGCCGGTTCCTGACGGAAAGTACTTATGGAAATGTCCAAGGAAACGAAGGAAATCCGCCAGATTTTCCGGTTCCTTGCCGATCGGGATTCTGGTTCCAGGCGTGATGCCGTGATCCTGCGCGATCCCCACCTGCGCATGAAGCAGAAAATGTCCGCCGGTCGCCTCGCAGTACGGATTCACATGGGATGCATTGAAGCGGTCAATCGTATCCATAATTTCAACTCCAAGCTCCGCTGCCTCCGGATCCTTTCCATAACGATACGGCTTTCCCTCTTTTTCCATCAGGATATCCACACACTCCGCCATGCCGACCAGACCAAACATTGCGGTAAACCGGTCTCTGTGGATAAATCCTTCCTGTGCAAGAAAATTGCTTTCAAAAAAACCGCTGTCTTCAACTTCAAAACGGATTCTGACATCCATATACTCCGCCATAATTTTCATTACATACGGCAGCTGATGTTCCAGAAAATCCTTTTTGTCCGCCGCACGCTTCGCGATATTTCCAAGGATCAGACGGCTGAGCGTATAGGAGCCGCCTCCCAAAAGCAAACCATTGTAGCAGCTGGCAATCACATAATTTTCTCCCAGCTCACTGACAAACATCTTATGATTAGCGAAGCTCGGCTTTGCTGTCTTTAATGCGGTCTTTACGCATTCGAGCGCAAACGCGTCGTCCGTCAGCTCTGGATCATATTTCAACGTCAGATTTGGAACTGCCTGGCAAAGCTCACGCTCCGCTTCCAAAATCAGACGTCCGGCCTTGGTTGCCTTCGGTCCAATGTTTGCATGGGAAAAAGAATCCAGCACCGTGCGGTCTACATGAACCAAGAACATCCGGATCAGCTTCTTTGCCGTTTTCTCGTCCATATCCTGAACAAACGGATCAAGCAGCTCGTCCAGCGCGCCAAGATAGACCGGATAGTTGGTTACACTTGGCACATGCTTGTAAAAAATCAGAAGATGATCCAGCGCTTCGTACAGATCCGTCGGCGGATCCAACTGAAGAAACCTGCTTCCCTCCCGGAAAAACTTCGCATAATCCGGAACAATATAACGCGGCCTTATCGGCGCGTTTCCTTCAAACAAATCACAGATACACTGCTTTCCTTCAACCGGCTCCAGCAGCTCTGCCAGCCCCTCCGGAAGATCCGGCAGCTCCAACAGCGATACAGCTGCTCCGGAAAGATTGGTCAGCTTCTGCTCATGCGTCAGAGACCGATCAGTTACAATCCCCATGATTTCCTCTCTTGTTTTTTCCACCTGTTCCTGCGACAGTGGTTTCATACACATTTCCTCCTTTTTATATGACATGTGCTCTCGGAATTTCATTATTCCTGCTATTTGCATAACGATTTTGTATTCTGTAAAGTCCATTTGCAGCAGTCCGTTTACGATTCATACTCTGCCCAAACAGTAACCCGGACATCTGCAAATATACTTTATCTAATATAATGTGTTCTCGGAATCTCATTGTACCTGAATTTGCGAGAGAATTTTTGTCGGAGATGCTTAAGTTTTTGAGGCGTACGCGGCGCGTACGTTGATAAAATTCAGACATCTCCGGCAGAAAATCAGCCGCAAAGGCAGAGGCGTAAGAGATTCCGAGAGTACATTAAAAGAAGGGAAGAACCGTTCCGGGCCCTTCCCTGTCTTTCCGGACAGCGGGACTTACACCCGCTGCCCGCCTTTGATACTGCGATATGATATCTTACTGTTGTGTGATTGGATTAATCGTCCAGCTCGTAAACGTCGCCGTACTTTTCTTCAAACTCTTCCTGAGTCTTCGGTACTACAACCTTTCCATCGATAATATCCTGCTTTGCGTCCTCAACTGCCTTCAGAACCTCATCAGACAGATTGTCAGTGGTCGGAGCAATATCTACACCGCCCATGGACAGATCGTAAACAACAACGCCGTTCTGCAGCTCATCCTTGATGGTTTCCTTGATTGCATCGTAGCATCCGTTGTCAACTCTCTTCATTGCGGAAGTCAGGATTGTCTTCGGAGCAAGGCTGCTCTGATCAGAGTCAACACCGATTGCCCAAACGCCCTTTTCCTTGCATGCATCAATTACACCAAGTCCGCTGCCGCCTGCTGCGTGGAATACAACGTCAGCGCCCTTGCTGATCATGTTGGTCGTTGCAGTCTTTGCGGTTGCAGAATCACCAAAGGAGTTTACATTGTACTGCTGAATGGTTGCATCCGGATTCGCATCCAGAACGCCTGCCAAATAGCCGTAACCAAACTCATTCATCATTGCGGTAGACATACCAAGAACAAAACCAACATTATTGGTCTCAGTGGTCATACCTGCTACCAGACCAACCAGATAGGATGCCTGTGCCTGCTCAAACATCAGACAGGTTACATTGTCCAGATCTGAATTGGTGGAATCATCAATAATGACAAATTTCTGATCCGGATTCATCTCAGCCGCGTCATGCAGTGCGTCAGCCATCATGTATCCTACCAGAATGATCAGATCATAATCCTCGTCTACCATCGTATCAATGTTCGGTACGTAGTCAGATTCAACCTTAGACTCCAGATAGTCAACCTCGCAGCCAAAGTCTTCTGCGGCTCTCTGCAGTCCTTCCCATGCGGACTGGTTGAAGGAACCGTCGTTGATACCGCCGATATCAGTAACCATACCAATGCGGAATCCGGTACCGTCAATCGCTTCCTCGGTGGACTCTTCCTCAGACTCAGCTTCGGTTGTTGCTTCCTCAGTTGTTGCTTCTTCGGTAGTCTCTTCCTCGGTCGTTGCTTCCTCAGTAGTCTCTTCCTCGGTCGTTGCCTCCTCAGTAGTCTCTTCCTCGGT
>CAJMMH010000109.1 GCA_905214365.1 uncultured bacterium | reverse complement strand
TCCTTTCCATTATATTTTAACTTACTGAAGATATCAAGGCGAAAATGATATTTTTCTGAAAGAGTTTTCAAAAGTGCACAATTTCCCTGACGCTTATATCCAAAGCAGAAATCGGTCCCGACAGCCAGGTACTTCATATGCAGTCCAAAGATCAGCGCCCGCTCTGCGAACGCCTCCGCGTCCATGTGCCGTACCTCGTCCGTAAACGGATATTCAATCAGGTAATCAATCCTCTCCTGCTCCAGATACGCTTCTTTTTCTTCCTGCGTCATCAGCGCTTCCGTTTCCGTTCCCAGATAAGTCTTCGGCGAAACGGCAAATGTAAACACAACCGTCTTAAGCCCTTCCCTTCGGGCGACATCCTTTACTGCGTCAATCAGAACCTGATGACCTCTGTGTATACCGTCAAACTTTCCTATTGTCACAGCGCAGTCCTCTGCCGGCAGCGCCGCAGCGTCTGTAATTCGTATCATGTTTTCCTCCGGTTGTACCGTTTCGGATCGTTGCAATCCGCCTCCATTTTCTGTTCATGTTACTGCGCGCCAAGGAACATTTTAAACGGGCGAAGCAGCCCGCTTTCCTGTTCATAGCGGAACACACCGATAAAGCCCGTTCCCTCCAGGTATACCCGGCACAGCGGTTCCCCTTCCTCTGGCAGAAGATCCCGCAGATGAAGTCCGGCTGCAGATGCCAAAAACGCGTTTCCATTTAACAGACGCTTTGTCCAGTCCGCGGTAACGGTAACGGCTGGCCACATGGATAATGCCCGGTCAACCGGAATCAGATGCGCTTCCAGTGTCCCGTTATCTCTTGCCTGCTCAATCTGCGTAAGTGTAAGTGCCTGTTCCTTTGAAAATCCGCAGGCAGCGGTTCTTGTCAGACTGGTCATGCAGGCTTCTACTCCAAGCTTCCTTCCAATATCTGTACAGAGTGTCCGGATATAGGTTCCCGCCGAACATGTGACGCAAAAAGATGCGCGGCAATCTGTTACTTCGTGAACCCGGATTTCATAAATAGTAACCGGAACCGGTTCGCGCTCAACTACTTTTCCTTTTCTTGCCAGATCGCACAGCTTCTGCCCTCCCACCTTCTTAGCCGAATACATTGGCGGCGTCTGAAGATAGGTTCCCTGAAAGGAAAGAATCGCTTCTCTGAGCTGTTCCGGATCTACATGAACTTCGCGGCTCACAAGAGGCGTTCCCCAAATGTCCTCCGTATCCGTTGCGGTTCCAAGAAGAAGCTCCGCTTCATACGTCTTTGTATGGTCCGGCAGAAGCGGACACGCCCTGGTTCCGATTCCAAGTCCGATCGCCAGTACGCCTTCTGCCTGCGGATCAAGGGTTCCGGTATGGCCGATTTTTTTCTGATGAAGAATCCCTCTCAGCTTTGCAACAACATCGTGAGAGGTAAAGTCCTTCTCTTTCCAGACTGCTAGTAATCCGTCCATCCTGGTCCTCCCTGTTTATCTGTTTTCTCTCTGGGATACGATCTGAGCTGTGATTGCATCGATCATCTCCTGCGGCGTTTTTCCCGCCGGGAAAGAGCATCCCGCGGCTCTGGTGTGACCGCCGCCGCCAAACGCGCATGCCGCCCGGCTTACGTCATTTCCGCCCTTGGAGCGGAAGCTGCAGCGCCATGTTCCCTCATCGTCCTCCGACAGGAAAACGGAATAATCAATTCCCTTGGTGTTGCGAAGCGTCTCAACAGCTCCTTCGGTTTCCATCCGGCTGCTGCCAAGCGCTTTGAAATCTTCCGATGACACGTAGCTCCAGATTCCTTCTCCATCTGTTGTGAGCATGCTGCGCTCCAATGCAAGACCAATCAGCTTCTGATGGGAAATTGTTTTCTCGAATACAGACTTCATAATAATATCAGAAGAATCAAATCCGAACCGCATCAGCTGTCCGGCGCGCTGCATAGTCAGCGGACTAACGCAGGAATACTGGAATACGCCTGTGTCGTGTACAATTCCAGTATACAGGCAGACAGCCGTCTCCTTTGTCAGACGGTCATCGTCCATCAGACTGTATACCACCTCGCACGCAGAACTGGCATCCGGTTCAATCACGGTAATATCGCCATAACCTGGATTGCTGATATGGTGATCAATGCAAACCAGACAGTCTGTCTGCTTCATCAGCTTCTTTCCTGCGCCGACACGATCCGGATCCGCGCAGTCAAGCGCAAACACAACGTCATAATGCTCATCCGCATCCTTTTCATCGGTAATCGTCTTTCCCTCCGCCAGAAACGCAAGTCCGTCCGGAAATGGATCCAGGAATACATGCGTCCGGATTTTGGGATAATTGACTCTCAGATACTCATACAGTCCAAGACAGCTTCCGACACAGTCTCCGTCCGGCTTGACGTGACCGGCAATCGCCGCATTTTTCACGTCTTTAAGAACTTCATCAAATGATTTCATTCTTCTTCTCCCTCTGTCTCTTCGTCCGCTTCCTTTTCCGCAGCTTCCTCATCTGCGGTTTCTGCTGCCTGTGCCGCTTCCTTCGCTTCTTTTTCTCTGAGTTCCTTTGTTACCTCATCGATCAATCCGGTCATGTGAACACCGTACTCAATCGCCTGATCCAGAATAAAGGTCAGCTCCGGCGTATTGCGCAGGTTGACTGTCTGAGCTAACATCCGGCGGATATACGGCTTTGCGCTTTTGAGTCCTGCCATTGTATTCTTCTGTGCTTCCTCATCGCCAAGGACACTGATATATGCCTTGCAGTACTTCAGGTCCGGCGTTACCTCTGCCTGTACCACCGATGTCATCGGATGGATTCTCGGATCCTTGATCTCATTCCGGATGATATTGCTCAGTTCCTTCTGAACTTCCGCGTTAATTCTTGTATTCTTTACACTGTTTTTTCTCATATTCTTCCTCACTCAACAAATAGAACTCTGCCAACTGTCTTCCCTGTCTGCAGCGGCATGGAGATTTTTCACAAAAGCAAAGGACCCGCCCGGACCGCGCCGGCAGATCGCCGCCGCCGGCCCGGACAGGCCCTTCAAATCCGATGATTCGTTACCATTCACGCTCTGCGCGGACAATAACCGATTACCTCGGAACCTCTACCATGATATATGCTTCAATTTCATCATCAACCATAATATCGTTGAACTTCTCGAACAGCATACCGCACTCGAAGCCTTCTTTTACTTCCTTTACATCGTCTTTCATACGCTTCAGGGAAGCAAGAGCGCCCTCGTAGACCTGCTCTCCGGCTCTGCGGATACGGATCTTGCAGCCTCTCTGGAAGGATCCGTCCATGACATAGCATCCTGCGATGTTGCCTACGCCAGACGCCTTGAAGATCTGACGAACCTGCGCATGGCCAATTATCTTTTCTTCGAAGATCGGATCGAGCATACCCTTCATCGCCGCTTCTACATCTGCAATTGCCTGGTAAATGACGCGGTACAGACGGATCTCAACCTTTTCACGCTCGGAAATCGACTTTGCAAGCGGATCCGGACGAACGTTGAAGCCGATGATGATCGCATTGGAAGCGGATGCCAGCGTAACATCGGACTCGTTGATCGCGCCGACGCCGCTGTGGATCACACGGACAACAACCTCTTCGTTAGACAGCTTCAGAAGAGACTGCTTTACTGCCTCAACAGAACCCTGAACATCAGCTTTGATGATGATATTCAGTTCCTTCAGCGTTCCCTCGTGAATCTGGGAATTCAGGCTGTCAAGCGTAAGCTTTGTCTTGGTATCAGCAAGCATCTTCTCACGGTTCTCCTTAATAAAGGTTTCCGCAAAGCTTCTTGCTTCCTTCTCGCTGGCAGTCGATACCAGTACCTCGCCGGCATTCGGAACTTCATTCAGTCCAAGGATCTCAACCGGTGTAGACGGCTTTGCTTCTTTTACACGTCTGCCCTTATCGTCGATCATCGCTCTTACCTTACCGAAGCAGGAACCAACCGCGATGTTGTCGCCGACATGAAGCGTACCCTTCTGAACCAGAATGGTCGCAACCGGTCCGCGTCCCTTATCCAGCTGAGCCTCAATCACAAGGCCTCTCGCCTTCCGGTTCGGATTTGCCTTCAGTTCCTTCATCTCTGCATCCAGAAGGATCATCTCCAACAGGTTCTCGATACCCTCATGTGTCTTTGCGGAAACCGGAACAAAGATAGTCTGACCGCCCCAGTCCTCCGGAATCAATTCATGCTCGGAAAGCTCTTTCATAACGCGCTCAACATTTGCGCTCGGCTTATCAATCTTGTTGACAGCAACGATAATATCAACGCCGGCCGCCTTTGCATGATTGATTGCCTCAACCGTCTGCGGCATTACGCCGTCGTCAGCAGCGACAACCAGTACCGCGATATCGGTCGCCTGCGCGCCTCTCATACGCATTGCAGTAAACGCCTCATGTCCGGGCGTGTCCAGGAAGGTGATATCCTGTCCCTTGCACTTTACGGTATACGCGCCGATATGCTGGGTAATTCCGCCTGCCTCACGTTCTGTTACATTGGTCGAACGGATTGCGTCAAGAAGAGAAGTCTTACCATGGTCAACATGACCCATAACGCAGACTACCGGCGGTCTCGGAACCATATCCGCCTCGTTCTCCTCGTCTTCCTTCAGAAGCTCGGCAATTACATCAACCTTCTCTTCCGGCTCGCAGATATAATTGTAATCCAGAGCAATTTCCTCTGCCTGCTCATAGGTCAGGTCGGAGTTGATGTTGAACATCTTGCCCTTCATAAACATTGCCTTGATCAGAGCTGCCGCCGTCATCTTCATCTTATCAGCCAGCTCTCCGACCGTGATTACCTCTGGAAGGATCATGGTCTTGATTCCATCGTCCTCCTGCTTCTCCACTACCGGCTCCTGCGGCTTCTTCGGCGCGTTCTTCGCCTTGTTCATGTTCTTGGTATTCTCGCTGAACCGTCCGTTCTTTTCCGTGTTCTGCTTGCTCTTTTCTCTCAGCTCACGTTCCTTCTTGTTCAGCCCCTTGCCGCCGCGTGCTTCATTCTTAGTCAGTGCCGGACTCATCGTATCAGAACCACCGCCGAAGCTTCTGGAACCGCGGTCCTTATTGTCTCCGCTTCTTCTGTTGTTTCCGAAGTCGCCGTCTTTTCTCTGGAATCCACCGCCCTGACCATCGCGTCTCTGGAATCCGCCGCCCTGGCCGTCACGTCTCTGGAATCCGCCGCCCTGACCGTCGCGTCTCTGGTAACCGCTCTCCTGGCCGTCGCGTCTCTGGAATCCGCCATTCTGACCATCGCGTCTCTGATAACTGCCTTCCTGACCATCGCGTCTCTGGAATCCGCCGCCCTGACCGTCGCGTCTCTGATAACCGCCGTTCTGGCCATCGCGTCTCTGGAATCCGCCCTCCTGGCCGTCACGTCTCTGGAATCCGCCGCCCTGACCGTCGCGTCTCTGATAACCGCCGTTTTGGCCATCGCGTCTCTGATAACCGCCATTTTGACCGTCGCGTCTGTAACCGCCGCCCTGACCGTCACGTCTGTAACCGCCTTCCTGGCCGTCGCGTCTTGGGCCGCCTTCTCTTCTCTGGCCGCCTTCCTGACCATCGCGTCTGTAGCCGCCCTGGCCGTTTTCTCTTCTTGACTGACTGCGTTCTCCCTGTCTTGCGGATCCCGCCGTATCCCCTGTTTTCTTTTCCGGACTCTGCATATTCAATGCCTCTTGATCCCTTTTCTCCCTTGAAGTGTTTGCTTTTTCCTGTTTATCAACTGTCTGCGGCTTTGATGCCGGCACTGTCTGCGGCTTCGGCGCCTCTGCGGCTGCCGGTGCTGCGGAAGCTGCCTGTACCGGCTTCTTCTCTGCTGTCTCTGTCTGAGGCTTTGCCTTCGGTGCCTCTGCGGCTGCCTGCGGCTTGGTTTCCGTTTTTTTTGCCGGAGCGGTCTCTTCCTTCGCTGGTTTTTTGCGCTGCGGAAGCGGCTTGGTGCTGTGCTCCGGATGGAACACAAGATGCATTTTTTTCTTTGCCGGCGCCGTTTCGCTCTTCGACTGAACCTCACCGTTTGTTTTCTTCATTTCGTTATTCATATCTGCCATAAGCTTATTCACCGACCTTTTCTTTCCCTATGTTCATCTTTTTCCTTACCGCGTCTGCGAAGCCCTGGTCAAGCACCGCAAGCGAAGCGCGCATCTCTTTTCCAATTCCATGTCCCAGCGTCTTCTTGTCCGAATATACCTCTAACGGAACCCGATAATATTCACACATATTCTGAAACATTTTCCTGGTATTGTCGGAAACGTCTGATGCAATCACAACCAGCCGCGCCCGGCCTTCCTTGACGGCTTTTTCCACCGCAAATTCTCCGCTGGAAATTTTGCCTGCCCGCTCGGCAAGCCCCAGCATAGAAATCACCCGATCATTTATCAATCTTATCCAGCTCTCCTTTTAGCGATTCATACACCTCATCGGAAATTTCAATCTTCAGAGAACGATCCAGCGCTTTCTTCTTTCTGGCCTTCTCCAGACAGCCGGCATCCTTACATATATATGCTCCTCTGCCGTTTTTCTTTCCGGTAACGTCGAGAAATACCTCGCCCTCCGCCGTGCGGATGATGCGCAGCATTTCTTTTTTACTTTTCATTTCCCCGCATCCGAGACACTGACGAAGCGGGACTTTTTTCCCTGCTGCCATGCGTTACTCCTTGCTTTCTCCTTCACCGGTTTCAGACTCAGACGCTTCCTCGTAGTAATCTCCATTCTCGTCATACTCCTCCGGAAGATCAATGTCATCGAACAGTCCCTCGGAAATTGCCTGGCTCTCGCTCTTGATATCGATCTTGTAGCCGGTCAGCTTGGCGGCCAGTCTTGCGTTTTGTCCTGCCTTTCCAATTGCCAGAGACAGCTGGGTATCCGGAACAACAACCAACGCGGACTTTTCATCCTCATCCGCTGCTACACAGATAACCTTGGACGGGCTTAACGCATGCTCAATCAGAAGCGCCGCGTTGTCATCCCAGCTGATGATATCGATCTTCTCTCCATTCAGCTCGGATACTACTGCGTTGACTCTGGTGCTGTTTACGCCGACGCACGCGCCGACTGCGTCAACATTGCGGTCATTGGACCATACTGCCATCTTGGTACGGGAACCGGCCTCACGGCTAATTGCCTTGATTTCAACGGTACCGTCCTTAATCTCAGTTACCTCCGCCTCAAACAAACGCTTTACCAGATCCGGATGGGAACGGGATACCTGAATCTTGCAGCCCTTGGTTGTCTCCTTGACACTCTGGATGTAAACCTTCATCTTGCGGCCAATCGGATACTTCTCGCCCGGAACCTGCTCGCTGCTGTTAAGCATCGCCTCCGCGCGGTCCAGGTTCATACATACATTCATCATGTTTCCTGCCGGATGCTCGCCATTGAGATTCTTTGGCTCAACATAGCGGGCAACCGTACCGGTTACGATGTCCTTTTCGAGACGATAGTAATAATCGTAAACAACACGGTTTTCTTCTTCACGGATCTTCTGAAGAATAACGCTCTTCGCGTTCTGCGTCGCAATCCGTCCGAACTCGCGGGACTGGATCGGCACATGAACTGTATTGCCGATATTGGCCATCTTGCTGATCATGCGGGCATTCGGAAGGCTGATCTGCGTAACCGGATCCTCGACATTCTCAACAACCTCTTTTTCGGCATACAGGCTGTATTCGCCGGTTTCGTAGTTCATATTGACAACCATGTTGTCGCTTTTCCCGAAGTGTTTCTTGCATGCCTGCAGCAGCGACTCTTCGATTGCGTGAAGCATAACATCCTTACTGATGTTTTTCTCTTTTTCCAGAACGTTGAGCGCGTCCATTAACTCTGTACTCATTTTCCATTATCCTCCTGACCGACAAATCAAACCGTCAAAACTCAAGCGCCTGACGGATCAGCGCAATATTCTTCCGCTCAAGAACAAGCGGCTCGTCCTCTTCTGTCAGAACCGTAACTGTGTCCTTCGTGTAGGAGTCAAGTGTTCCCTCAAACGACGTTTCGCCGTTTACCGCGCGGAACAGTTTTCCCTCTACCTCCTCGCCGAGATGGCGTTCAAAATCCTTGTCTTTTTTCATCGGCCTTCCAAGTCCCGGAGAACTTACCTCCAGAATATAGCTGTCCTCAATAAAGTCCTCCTGATCCAGCAGCTCGCCAAATTCCTGACTGACTGCTTCGCAGTCATCGACGGTGATCCCGCCTTCCTTGTCAATGTACGCGCGCAGATACCAGTATCCCGCTTCCTTTACATACTCGACATCAACCAGCTCAAAGCCGTGCTTCTGCATGATCGGCGCAAGCATTGCTTCGGATTTTGCCTCATACTCTTCTCTTCTTGTCATCTTCCACCTCAGCATAGAAGCCTTCCCGCCGAAAACCGGGCCGGTTCCTATCATTAAGAAAGAGTGGACTTCACAGCCCACTCTTTATCTACTACTATCATATACTATTGTAACACATTTTTTTGAAAAAGCAAGACCTTTTTTCAGATTTTTCTTTCCATTGAGAAGCCGCCGTACAGCACCGGAACCTTCAGGCGCTTAAAACGACCAATGGCGTAGAGTTCGTCCTTCACCTGAAAGGCAATCTCTCTTGTCGGCTCTAAGACAAGTACCTG
>CAJMMH010000108.1 GCA_905214365.1 uncultured bacterium | reverse complement strand
CCATAACAATCGAATAACGGCTGTTGATCTCCGGATTCTCTCCGTCGATGTTTGCTTCGTTCATAGTTTCAATTAACTCGTTATAAGATGGATGGATCATTTTTTTCTCCTTTTCTTTCTCATGTGCTCTCGGAATCTCGTTGTGCCTGGAAGCTCTTCTATGCACGCCTTTTCAGCCAATTTTCCAAATGCACAATTTTGCTATGGTTCACAGCGAAAATTTATTTTTTCAGAGTCTGCAGCTCCTGCTTCATCTGGCGGATCAGCTCCTGGTTCTCGCTGACAAGCAGATGATGGTACGCGTCCTTCGCTCCCGGAGTCCGCATGCTCTGCATCAGACCATCAAGCGTATGAATGCAGGTATCCAAATCATCGTTGACAACAATGTAATCATACTGATCCATATAGCGGCCCTCTTCTGCCGCACGGTTCAGACGCTTTTCAATCTGCTCCGGAGTCTCGGTATTGCGGCCGGTCAGACGGCGGCGAAGCTCGGCAACTGAAGGCGGCGTAATAAAGATCAGCGTGGTATCCGGATACTTTTCGCGTACCTGCATCGCTCCCTGCATTTCAATTTCAAGCAGCACATCGCGTCCTGCCTGCAGGTTTTCCTCAACAAATCCTGCCGGTGTCCCGTATCCCTTGTCCACATAAATCGCATGCTCCAGGAAATACCCTTCTGATGCCCGCTTCAGAAACTCATCATGGCTGATGAAATAATACTGAACCCCGTCCTGTTCTCCGACACGCGGGGTACGGCTTGTGCAGGAGATAGACAGCGCGTAATTATCCTGGCGCTTGAACCACTCCATGATTGTTCCCTTTCCGGATCCTGAGAACCCTGAAACTACAAATAAATTGCCTCTTGCACTACTCATCTTCCAACTCCTCCGGTTTTTCCGCGGCATGGCCGGGGCGGCAGCGATCCGCAATGGTTTCCGGCATCAGCGCCGAAAGAATCACCTGCCCGTTCATGGCCGTAATTACTGATTTTGTCCTGCGTCCCTGTGTTGCGTCAACCAGGATTCCCTGATCCTTTGCATTGCCGATCAACCGCTTCATTGGTGCGGAATCCGCACGGCTGACCGTCACCACCTGTGCTGAATTCAGATAATTGCCAAATCCGATATTCACAAACATGACGCCACTCCTTATTCAATATTCTGAACCTGCTCCCGGATCTTCTCAATCTCGGTTTTCATCTCAATTGCGATATCCGCAAGACGAACATCGTTTGCTTTGGAAAGCGTCGTATTGGCTTCCCGGTTCATCTCCTGAGCAAGGAAATCCAGTTTGCGTCCGACACCCTCTTTTCCGCAAAGCGCTTCCCTCATATGAGCGATATGCGTCCGCAGACGGACTAACTCTTCATCCACGCAGACACGATCTGCAAATAATGCCGCTTCAGTCAGCATCCGGTTCTCATCAATAGACGTATCTCCGAGAACCTCTTTCAGCTTTTCATAAAGACGGGCACGGTACTCCGCGACAATCTGGGGTGAGCGCTCCTCCGCCTGCCCGGCAAGATCTGACAGGTGATCCAGCTTGCCAAGCAGATCCGCCTGCAGCTTTTCCCCCTCGTTTGCGCGCGCCTGTACAAACTGAGCTGTCGCAAGACGGATTGTCTCAGACAATGCCTGCCAGAGCTCATCTTCATTTTCATCGGCCTGCGCCATCGTAAGTACCTCCGGGCAGGAAGCAAGGCGGGAAACGGTAATATCATCCGTCAGACCAAACTCACCCTTCATCTGCCTGAAATACATCAGATACTCTTCCGCCAGAGAACGGTTGTACTTCAGCGAAACGCGCGCTTCGGAGTAATCTTCAAAGGTAATGTACATATCGACCTTGCCGCGCTGAATCTCCTGACGGATCTGCCCGCGGATTGCCGACTCAAAGCAGTTAAACCGCTTCGGCATCTTGATAGAAAGATCAAGATATCTATGGTTGACCGATTTAAGCTCAACCGTAATCTTATACTGCTCCGCGGTCAGCTCATATCTGCCAAAACCAGTCATGCTTCTGATCATAATAACCTCCGGCACAGAACTCCGGCTTTGCCCCGTTTCCTTTGGAACGGCTTCGGAATCGTGTGCATTGCATAGTACGTCTTATCTATTATACGGCAAATACCTGGTATCGTCAACGGTCAATCCGGAAAAAATCGGAAGGAATGGCTTTGCATTCCCTCTCTTCTTATGTTATACTGAAAGAATCCCGGCACCGCCTGTCTGCATCTCCTGTGGCCTGCGGTGCTGATTCAGAAAGGTGTGTTGATACTCAATGGCATTTGACGGAATTGTTGTTGCCAATCTGGCCGATGAACTGAACCGCGCTCTGACCGGAGGCAGGATCTCAAAGATCGCCCAGCCGGAGCCGGATGAAATTTATTTTACCGTAAAAAACAGGAAGGATACGTACCGGCTTCGCCTCTGCGCAAGCGCAAGCCTTCCTCTTGTATATCTGACACAGTCCAACCCGATGAGTCCGCTTGCTGCTCCCAATTTCTGCATGGTTCTCCGGAAGCATGCGGCAAACGCAAAAATCCTAGGCGTTTCCCAGCCAGGTCTAGAGCGCGTACTGCGGTTTGATCTGGAGCATCTGGACGAAATGGGCGATCTGTGCAAAAAGTCACTTTACATGGAAATTATGGGAAAGCACAGCAACCTGATCTTCTGTGATGAAAACAACGTAATCATTGACAGCATCAAACGTGTCAACGCTGCAGTCAGTTCTGTGCGGGAGGTACTTCCCGGACGGCCGTATTTCATCCCCAACACACTCCACAAGCTCAATCCATTAGAAGCATCCCGCGATGAGATTGTTTCCTGCCTGAATGGTCCGGAAGACGCAGCCTCTTCTCTGATGAAACATTTTACCGGCATCAGCCGTCCGACTGCGCTCGAAGCCGTTTCCCGCAGCCATGCCGATGCAGATCTGCCCTGCAGCGAACTTCCGGAGGAAATGCGCCATCATCTTGCTGACACGTTCTGCAGCATGATGGACGATGTAAAAGAGGGACGTTTTTCTCCCTGCATCACGTTTGATGGAAAAGAGCCGCATGAATTTGCCTCTGTCCTTCTGACCGGATGGCAGGACTGCGAGGTACGTCAATACGATACCGTCAGCGAAGTGCTTGAAACCTATTATGCTTCCCGCAGCCAGATCAGCCGTATGAAGCAGAAATCCTATCAGCTGCGCCACCTGGTTCAGACGCATCTGGAACGAGATTCTAAAAAATATGACCTGCAGCTGCGCCAGTTAGCCGATACGGAAAAGCGGGAAAAATACCGGATTTACGGGGAAATGCTCAATACCTACGGCTACAGCTGCCGCCCCGGCGACAAAGAGCTTCACTGTGTCAATTACTATACCAGCGAGCCGATGACCGTTCCGCTCGATCCGACGATGTCCGCTTCCGAAAATGCCCAGAAGTATTTTGAGCGTTACAATAAGTTAAAGCGTACCAGCGAAGCGCTTAACGAGCTGACTGTTGCGACTAAAAAAGAAATTGATCATCTGGAATCCGTCCTTACTTCCATTGATCTGGCTCAGAGTGATGCGGATCTGGATGAAATCCGCCGGGAACTGTCGGAATGCGGCTACGCCAAGTCCCATACCAAGGGAGGCCGGAAGGATACCCGTCAGAAGAGCCTGCCGTATCATTACCGTTCCTCCGATGGTTTTGATATTTATGTTGGAAAAAATAACCTTCAGAACGATTATCTGACATTCAAATTTGCCCAGGGCAATGATATCTGGATGCACGCGAAAAAGGCTCACGGCTCCCATGTTATCATCAAGACAGATGGAAAAGAGGTTCCGGACCGTACTTACGAAGAGGCAGGCGGACTTGCCGCTTACTACTCGCAGGCGCGCCAGGCTCCCAAGGCAGAGGTTGATTATATCGAGCGCAAATTTGTCAAAAAACCTGCCGGAGCAAAGCCCGGATACGTGATCTATCACACCAACTACTCCCTGATTTCCATTCCGTCGATTGAGGGGTTGAAGTGTATCGGTGACTAAATTTCATAATTGCATTGACTGAACGTTATTGGGATTTTCTCTCCTCTCTGTCATTGTGTATCCGTTAATCGTACGCAAGCCAAAGAACCGCAGCAACTGCTTTTTTCTGCACGTGCTGCGGTTCTTTTTTGATCCATGTTACGTTATGCTTTTCTGCGCGTTTCCGTTTTATGGTGTTTGTTCTGATTTTTTATTTCTTTCCGGACTTTTTTTCGGCTGCCTGCTTTTCTGCCTTTTCTGGCTTTTTTTCGCTTTCTTTTTGCTCTGCCGTTTCACTGGCCGGCTGCTTTTTCGCAGTCTCCGTTTCCGGCTGCCCGATCGGTTCTGCCGCTTTCTCCGGCTCTGCCTTCGGTTCTTCCGGTTCAGTCTCCGCTTTCTCAGACGCGGCTTTTTTCTCTGCCGGTTCTTCCTCCGCAGCCGTCATGCGCAGTGACTTGCGCTCGCGGATCGCTTTTTCCCGTTTCTGAAGCTCTTCGATGTTTTTCAGGGTCTGTTCCTGTGCCTTCTTCAGACGGTCGCTCTCCTGCATTTCCCGTGCCAGCTGCTCACGCACCTCTTCCTCTGCAATCAGCTGCGCGTACAGCTCTTCATAGCGGCGCGCAGACGCGTTCCAGGAAAAATCCTGCTCCATGGCGCGCTTCACCATGGCATCCCATGCATATCTGGACTCCTTGTATACTTTCTTTGCGTAACGGATAACATTGAGCATCTCATGCGCATTGTAGTTTGCAAAGGAAAAACCAGTTCCGGTTCCGTCTACTTCATTGTATGCCTTTACGGTATCACGGAGTCCACCAGTTTCACGGACGATCGGCAGTGTACCGTAGCGCAGGCTCATCAGCTGGCTCAGTCCGCACGGTTCAAACAGCGACGGCATCAGGAACGCATCGCAGGACGCGTAAATCTTGTGAGACATTGCCTCGGAGTAGTAGATGTTCGCGGAAACACGCTTCGGGAATCGCTGCGCGTAATAGCGGAACAGATCCTGATACCGGCTCTCTCCGGTTCCAAGCACAACTAACTGCACATCATCCGCGCAGATCTGATCTAGGACGCATTCAACCAGATCAAAGCCCTTCTGACCGGTCAGACGAGATACAATACCAATCATAAATGCTCTCGGATTTTCCTCTAAGCCAAGCTCCCGCTGAAGAGCTGCCTTATTGGCTGCTTTTCCGGCAATCACCGTATCAACATTGTATGTCTTCTCCAGATCGCTGTCCTCTGCCGGATCGTAGAACGCATAATCAATTCCGTTGACGATACCGGTTAAATCAGCTGCTCTTGCGCGGAGCAGACCGTCAAGTCCTTCTCCATAAAACGGCATTTTGATCTCTTCCGCGTAGCTCTTGCTGACCGTAGTGATGCGGTCGGCATATACCAGTCCGCCCTTGAGCATGTTTCCGTTTCCATATGCCTCAAGCTTATCACTGGTAAAGTAGTAATCGGACAGTCCCGTGAAGTTCTTCATCGTTTCTACATTCCAGGTTCCCTGGAACTTCAGATTATGAATCGTGAAGATGGTCTTGATTCCCCAGAAGAACGGATCTCCCTGGAAGCTGTCATTTAAGTAAACCGGGATCAGACCGGTCTGCCAGTCGTGGCAGTGGATGATATCCGGCTTGAACTTGATTACCGGAAGAATCGACAGTACGGCACGGGAGAAGAAGCAGAATTTCTCAATGTCCTCGTACATGTTGCCGTACGGCCATGGACCGCCAAAGTAAAACTCACTGTCTACAAAATAGAAATGAATGCCCTCATACTCCATTTCCAGGATGCCGACATACTGGCTTCTCCAACAGAAATCCATGTAAAAATGGGTCACATACTTCATCTGGGAACGCAGCGACTCTTTGATACAAAGATACTTCGGCATGATGACACGAACATCATATTTTTCCTTATTGAAGTATTTTGGAAGCGAGCCGACAACGTCAGCCAGACCTCCCGTTTTAATAAACGGCACGCACTCGGATGCGGCAAACAAGATTTTTTTCATAAAGCTCCCTCCTGCACTATCAAGCTTGTATAACTGTTTACAGTATACACGAAAATTGAAGAGAAAGAAAGCCTTTTTTCGTTGTTTTCATCAAAATTTTCTGCCATTTTCAAACACACACCGGTTTTCTGCTTCCATTGCGGAGCAATATCCCGCAGATACCGGTTTTCTTTGCATTATTTTCGGTTCAGGTTCAGTTCTAACCGGATCTTATCAGAAATCAGCGCGATAAACTCGGAATTCGTTGGCTTTCCCTTCCCGGAATTTATTGTATATCCAAATAATGCATAGATGGTATCCATCTTTCCGCGGCTCCACGCAACCTCAATTGCATGGCGAAGCGCACGCTCGACACGGCTTGGCGTCGTTCCGTACTTTTTCGCAATTTCCGGATAGAGAATCTTGGTAATGGAATTGAGCAGATCCATGTCATTGATGCAAAGCATGATCGCGTCTCTCAGATACTGATACCCTTTAATGTGCGCCGGTACGCCGATCTCGTGAATCACATTGGTCACGTACTGTTCCAGGCTGTTTTCAGAAACCGCCGCTGCCGCAGGAGATGCCGGTTCCGAAAACGAAAGGGCCGGCGCGCTGCGGTAGCCGGTATCCATTCCGCGCGCCATCTGCTTGATCCGCCGGATCACGATGCTGTTATCGAGAGGCTTCATCATATAATATGTCGCTCCTGACATCATCACACTCTCCGCGATGGATTCGCTCCGCAGCGCGGAAATAACAATAAACGCCGGAATCTTTCCGTCCTTCTTCTCCGCATACACCTTTTCCATCACGCCGAGTCCATCCATTCCCGGCATAATCAAATCCAGCAGGACAACATCCGGATTGTTTGCCCGGATCATTTCATACGCCTGCTCTCCATTTCTCGCTTTTCCGACAACATTGATTTCTCCGTCTTTTGAGAGGAGATCATCCAGCATCGTCAAAACCTTCTCGTTATCATCCGCAATCGCTACATTCAGCTTTGTCATACCTTGTACCTTCCCTTTCCTCAACCTGTTCCTGACAGGCGAATCTTTCAATCGACAAATCTAATATAGCGAAAATCCGCGCCTTTCACAAGTAATTTGATTCGCACATATCGACAGCGAAACGTGCAGGAAAAAAGCGCATCTGAATCCGGATTTCCAGATTCAGACACGCTTTTATGTGCTCCGGGCAACATTCTTGCAAATGGCTGTTCAGAATTCAAAAACCGCCTCATTTCCCTCATACCATGCGATCATATTCAGCACCAGCATATTCCAGTTCTGGAAGCCAGGGTTAATCACCGGCTCCCCGTCATCCGGTGAATAATACTCATGCATGCAGCCGAACCGCTCGACATCGCGGCCAAACAGGCGGATCGTCTTTTCGCAGAGTTCCCTTGCGTCCTTCTCAAATCCGTACTTCAAAAGGCCGCGGAATGTCAGATAATTGGAGATTCCCCAGACTGGCCCAAGCCAGCAGGATGGATTGTTGGAAGCCGCAACCCGATACATTTTTTCCATTTTTGACAGGGTGCGGATACCAGCCTCACAGGCAAAAGTCTCCGTGTCCCGGCAGCGTGCCGCCGCGCGCTCTGCCTGCTCTGGCGTTGCTGCTCCCGCCCACAGAGCCAGAAATCCGGACCATACATCAATTCGCTGAATCAGACAGTCCCAGTGGCGCGGCATACCGCGATGATAGAATGAATCCTTTGTGAACGAAACTTCCCGGAGATTCAGGTCTACATTGTAGAAAAATCCATCCCGTTCGTCATAGCAGAACTCACGAACTGCGCGAATCAGTTTTTCCCTCTCTTCCCGGTAAATGGTTCCCGCCTGCGGCGTATGGAGCGCATTGCACAGATACTCCATCGCTTCCAGCTCCCGGATCATCAGACAGTTCAGATAAATGGAGCCGGAAGACCCATCCGGACGGTAAAAGGTTCCCGGATCATTGTCTACACCGATCATCTTATCGGTCTGCCAATAAAACAAACCGGTTGCCTTGTGACGGTGATGGTTAAGATAATTGTTGATATGGTACTGCAGATGGGAAAAGCTGTCTCTTAACCACTCGGCGTCGCCGCCATCCTCACGTACCAGAAATGCTGCATGCTGCGCCAGAATCGGCTTGTGCATATTTTCATGGAAAATGTCATCCGGGCGGAGCTTTTTCAGCGTGTCATTGCGATTTACCGCAATCGGCATATAGCCGTCTGCTCCGGTCATGGAAAGATAGTTCAGGATACAGCCGCGCTCATAGTCCCGCGCCTCAGCCGGATCCGCTCCGGTTTCCTTTAAAATCTGTTTCAGAGCGACATTGGAAAAATAAGAGTCCCAATCCCACAGTACATCCGAATAGCATTCAGACCCCGGTGTCAAAAAACCGTACTGAAAAATACCGCCCGGCTCCCGGTACATCTTCCGGTAATCCTTTGCAATGTATTCTTTCAGCAGTTTGATATACTTTGTCATTGATTCCTTTTCCTGTGTTTCCATTCAGTAAATCCCCCCTATTGTTTATATGTACCCTCCGGTAAACTGGCAGTCTCTCAACAGACCAGATACCGCCGTCCGGTACTGATCCGCAGTCTTTGCTTTTTTGATCTGCTTCAGATACTTCTGCGCATCCCCAAAACTCTGC
>CAJMMH010000107.1 GCA_905214365.1 uncultured bacterium | reverse complement strand
TGGCGGCAGTGACGATGACAACGACAGCATGGTTTTCGATTGCGGACAATGCCAGAGTGCGGACGATGAGTCTGGACATTATTACAGGCGTGGAGCTGCGAATTGATCTGGACGCGCATGAGACGATAGATCGGTATGTGAAGACGCTGGGATTTGACCAGATTGCGGCGCGGATCCTTCAGGAAAAGGGATTTTCGATGGAAGAGACGCCATTAGAGCCGGTAACGACTTCGGATCAGAAGCAATTTGTCTACGAATCCGGTGCGGCGGCTTCTGATACGGGAGGCTCGTATCTGGAGTTTACGCTGCACTTTATGGCGGACCGGGATATGACGGTTCATCTGACGAGCGCGGACAGTAAAGACGGTGCGTCGGACGGAACCGCGATTCTGTCTGAGACACCGGGACTTCCGGAGGCAATGCGGATTTCCTTTGCGGCAGACAGTCAGCGCTGGGTGTATGATCCTGGGAGGGCTGCCGGAGCGGCACAGGAGTCCGGAGCGACAATATTCGGCTTGCCTGCGGCGGATCAGATGAGTCTTGATGACAGCAATGCGATGTTTTCTCTGAAGGAAGGGGAGGACAAGGCGGTTGAGGTACATATCTGGCTGGAGGGAACAGATCCAGCCTGCACCGATGATCTGCGCGGCGGCGATTACGCGATCCGGCTGCGGTTTACCGGAACCGGAACCGATGGAGAAATATTTGAGTAACAGCAAAAACGAAAAGGCAAATGCGGGAACAAAAAGAAGGAATGAAATCGTTCGCATTATGTGTGGACGGCAGCAAAGGAACAGCCGCTGACAAACGGCAGAATGAGGGAAGATAAGAACATGAAAGCTTTAAAACGTCTGGGAACAATTGTATTGAGCACGGTTTTGTGGATTATTATTCTGGTAGCTGCGCTGTATGTGTTTACAACGATGGCAACGCGTGACAGCCAGAAGGTATCCAATCTGTTCGGCTATACGCCGCTAGTCGTAAAGTCAGATTCCATGGCACCGACATTTTCCGCTGGAGATCTGATTCTGATTCATACCTGTGATCCGGCAGAGTTAAAGGAAGGAGACATCATTTGTTTCCATACGATTATTGATAATGAATACGCGCTGAACACGCACCGTATTCAAAGCATTGCTTCGGTCGGAGACGCGAGAAGCTATACAACGATTGGCGACAACAACAATGGCATTGCCGATACGCATATCATTTCGGACGGAGACATTGTCGGAAAGTATGTCTGTGTGATTCCGAAAGCCGGATATGTGATGAATTTCCTGTCTGGAAGTACGGGATTTCTTGTTGTGATTGTACTGCCGATGCTGCTGTTCTTTATCTATCAGGTGTATCATCTGATTATGATCAGCATCAGCCTGAAGAAAGCAGTTGCTGTGGAGGCAGCGAGAGAGGCGGAGCTTGCTGTCGGCCAGGTGCAGAGCGCAAGGGCACAGGAAGAGCAGGAGAAAGCAAAGCAGGCGAAGAGTGAGGCAGAGGCCGCGTTAGAGGAAGCGAAGCGGATGCGTGAAGAAGCGGAGGCAATCCGCGCGAAAGCGCAGGCAGAACTGGAGAAGGTACAGCAAAAGGACAAGGACAGCGCAGACAGCAGCGAGGTGAAGGGAACGGCTTCATCCGCGCCGCAGGCAGACAGGGAAGCCGCTGCAAATGACAAACAGGAGGAAAAGACGGAGTGAGTGAATTCCTGAAATTTGCCTACGAGGTACTGTCGCAGGTAGTGTACAATATTGTGACGTGGCTGGTTGGATTCCTAAAGCTGTTTATCACCGGCTGGGTGGAGTATTTTTCCATTTTCTGGACATATTTTCCAACGCTGGATATTTCGGCAAAGATTCTGGCTGTGCTTCTGATGGCGCTTCTGATCGCAATTCCGGTTTTGATTGCTGTGATTGTGGTACGGCATCTGATTCTGCAGCACCAGCTGAAGACGGACAGCAGTGATAACGCAGCGCTTTACCGGGAAATCGGCCGCCTGAACAAGCAGGTTCTGGAGCTGATGGACGAGAAGAACAGTATTCTGGCGCTGAAGGTCAACGCAATGGGAGGAACTGAGCGGATTCCGTATATGGGTGCATCGGCGCTGACAGATGATGTAATTCCAACGGTCGGTGCAGTGACCGGAAATGGTCCGGCAGGAGCGGCAGGCGCAAAGCAGACGGCGGCAGCAGTTTCCGCCGCAGCTTCCGCAGCGGCAGAGGCTGCGGTTTCTGCAGTCGAAGCAGCGGCAGGCAGAGGAAAACAGGCAGATGCGGCGATGGCGCAGATCGTTCACCGTTTCCCGAAACTGACGCTGGTAGACGAAAAGTATGCGCAGTATACAGAGCCGCAGTTTGACAATGACATTTCGCTGGAGGATTTTGTGAATGGCTACCGCATGTTTGCGGCGAGTCAGATGAAGCTGTACTATACGCCGGAGATTGTCCGCCGTTTTGTTGCCGGTATGGCAGCGAGTAAGCTGCTGATTCTGGAGGGTATTTCCGGTACCGGTAAGACGAGTCTTCCGTATTCCTTCAGCCGTTACCTGTGTAACCCGGCGACGATTGTATCGGTGCAGCCGTCATTCCGTGACCGTACGGAACTCCTCGGCTATTTCAATGAATTTTCCAAACGTTTTAATGAGACGGAATTTCTGCGTGCGCTGTATGAGGCGTGCTACCGCAGCGAGCCGACGCTGCTTGTACTCGACGAGATGAACCTTGCGCGAATTGAGTATTATTTTGCGGAGATGCTGTCTGTGCTGGAAATGCCGAGCAAGGATGAATGGGTGCTCGATCTGGTTCCGACTGCGTGGGAAGGAGACCCGGTGAAGCTGGATCATGGTAAGATCCACGTCTCCGATGCAGCCTGGTTTATCGGTACGGCGAATAACGATGACTCGACGTTTACGATCACCGATAAGGTATATGACCGTGCAATGCCGATCGAGCTGAATGAGCGCGCAGATGCGTTTGTGTGTGATCCACAGCCGGCCTGCGAGGTAACGGCAGAGCATCTGCAGTATCTGTTCCAGAAAGCAAAGGTGGAGCATCCAATCAGCGATGAGCTATTAGATAAGATGCAGAAGCTGGATAACTACCTGATGACTCGTTTCAGGCTTTCGTTCGGAAACCGTATTATGAAGCAGATGTATGATTTCATCCCCGTTTATACAGCGTGCGGAGGAACCGAGCTTGATGGGATGGATTATATCGTAGCCCGCAAGGTGCTGAAAAAGTTCGAGAGTATGAATGTAAGCTTTGTACGCGATGAGATTACGGGCCTGATTACCTATATAGAGAAGACCTTCGGAAAGAGCGGCATGCAGGACAGCAAGGCATATCTGAGGAGAATCCAGAATCTGTACTGATGATTGGAATGGTGGCGGATACGAACGGCTGCGGTGACGGATTCAGTGGCTGTATTGGATGAATGAAATAAGGGAGAATCATGGCAAACACGATCAATGATTTATATTTAAAATATACCAATAAGGTCGAGCGGACGCTGGAAAACGACCGGTATTTTCAGTACCTGTACGAAATTGTGCAGGCAGGAAACAATACGCTGCAGCAGAAGAACCGGGTGCTGCATAAGGTCGTGGATGAGCGTTGGCTGACGGTTGTGGAGGAAGGAATCACCGCGATTTTCAACATTGTTGATAAGCCGAGACGTTTTGTTACGACGACGGAAGAAGTGGTTCCGGTTGCCCTGGCGAAGAAGATTACGGCGGACAGTGTGCGCCATCTGAGCCAGAATACGCAGTTTATCGCGTCCGATGAAAACGGTGAGATCCAGCCGACCAGGATCCTGAATGTCACAACGGAGGAAAGCTTCGACCTGTATGAGAACCGGTTTGTCTATCATCTGATTCAGCGTCTGTTTGCATTTGTAGATAAACGCACAGATGTCATCTTCTGGTCTACCGGCGATGAAACCTGTAATACCATGAGCATGGAGAGCAAGGTGGATGACGCTTACGAGGAGATTTCTTATAAGATTGAGATGACGATTAAAAACCGTCAGAGCTACGTGGAAAACGATGATGACCATATGGATCTCTTTAAACGCATCGACCGTGTGCGCCGTATGTCACGCACCCTGCGTTCGAGTGCGTTCTGCGGTATTATGAACGGCTGCGCGCGGGTATACAGTCCGATCCAGCGTACGAATCTGATGATGAAGGATCCGGATTACCGGACCTGCTATAAGCTGTGGCAGTTTATTGAGAGCTACGATGAGGTCGGCTACAGCATCGAGGAACAGGATACGGCGCTGGAATTCGATGAAGAGTATCTGATGCAGATGTATATCGGTCTGATTACGAACTATACGGTATTCAAGAGTCTGTTAGAAGGAGATCCGCGGCACCTGACCGAGCTGGCGTCGAAGAAGCGCAAGCCGGTGAAACCGAAGTTTATCAAAAAGATTCAGGAAGAGATTGTTGATGATTATAACATTCCGGACGTTGAGGTGCGCAAGGTTATTGTTGAAGAGGTAACGCAGGCACAGTTAGACGCGGAGAAGAAGCTGGAAGAGGAAACGGCGCGGAGAGAAGAGCTGGAGGCTTCAGTTGCGGATCTGGAAAGCAGCATTGCCAATCTGGAGTGGCAGATCGATGCGCTGACACAGCAGCAGGAAGCGCTTACTGAGCAGAAGGCACAGGCGGAAGCAGAAAAGGAAGCGCTTCAGAAGACGCTGGACGCCGAGAAGGAAGAGTGCCGTCAGGCGGAGGCTGCGATGCAGGCGGCAGCGGATGAAGCGCGCCTGGCAGCGGAGACGGCAAAGCAGGAAGCTCAGGCTGCGATTGACGCAGCGAAGCAGGAAGCCGAAGGGGCGCTGAACGCGGAAAAGCGGGCATCCGAAGCGCACGCGGAAGCATTGAAGCGTGAACTGGAAGAAAAGGCGGCAGAGGCAGCCCGTCTGGCGGCGCGGCAGCTGCAGGAGACGCAGGAAGAGGCGGTCATCAGACAGAAACAGGCGGAAGAAGCGTTGGAAGCGCTCCGCCAGGAGCTGAAGGAAACCGTTGAGGCGATGCAGAAGGAAACGGAGCAGGCGCAGAACGAGGCGGAGGATGCGAAGCAGGCGGCACAGGAAGCGGCCAGACGCGCGGAAAAGGCAGAGCAGGATCGTCAGAAAGCACTGGAAAAGGTGCAGGAGGCCAGTCTTTCTCACTATATTGTCCAGTCATTAAAACGCCGCCGCGAAGAGAAGAATCAGAAGGATGAATAAGCAGACGGCAGGCAAAAGAGGGAAGTAAGTAAATGCGGATCATAAAACGGGTATGTTTTGCGGTGATTAATGGAGCTTCGATTCTGGTTATTGCCGCTGCGATTGTAGTACTTTGCAGGGTGCTGATGACAAAGCCGGGAAAAGCGCCGGATATTTTCGGTTATACGCTGCTCCGGGTGACAACCGGAAGCATGGTGCCGACCTATGAGACGGATACGCTGATTGTTGTCAGGCGGATGGATGCGTCGGAGATTCAGATCGGAGATGTGATTTCTTTTTATTCTGCAGACCCGGTGCTTGACGGAGCCCTGAATACGCACCGGGTTACAGCCATTACGACAGAAGCCGGGCGGATCCGTTTTACAACCAAGGGCGATGGGAATAATATTGAGGATCCCTACCCCGTTGACGAGGATGCGCTGCTCGGAAAAGTTATCGGGTCATCGCTTCTTCTCGGCAAGGCAGCAAGACTGGCGGTAAATCCGTTGATTTTTGTTCCGTTTATTCTGATTCCATTAGCAGTGATTCTCTTCAGCAACCTGTTTCACACAATCCGGCTGGCAAAGAAAATCGCGAAGGAAGAGGAAACAGCAGCCGTAGAAGCGGCAATCCGTCAGATCCGGGAAAAGCAGGAGCAGGAACACGCAGACATGAAAGAGGAAAAGAACTGAATATCGGATAGACTGGCAGCAGCTGTCCAGAATAGATCTGACTTTGACTTCAGACCGTTTTGGATGACTGCTGCCTTTTTAGGTGGTGTTCATCCTTTTAGTCCATCCGTGCTGATGCCCTCTACCAGATATTTCTGGAAGAAGAGGAAGATCAGAAAGATTGGGATGATGGACAGAGTAGACATGGCAAACATGCTTCCCCAGTCGGACTGAGAGGATGGGTCGGAAAACATCTTCAATGCGATCGACAGCGTATATTTTGCCGGAGAGTTCAGATAAAGCAGCGCACCGAAGAAATCATCCCAGCGCCACATAAAGGAAAAAATAGCGGTTGTGACGATGGAAGGCTTGATTAACGGGAGAATAATCCGCAGAAAGATTCCGTAGTAACTGCAGCCATCAATCCGGGCAGCTTCGTCAAGTTCGGACGGAATACCGCGGATAAACTGCATATTCTGGAAAATGAAAAATGCCTGTCCGAAAAAGTAAGGAACAGTCAGCGGCAGGATGGTGTTGACCCACCCTAACTGCTTGAAAATCAGAAACTGCGGGATCATCACAACCTGGAACGGCAGCATCATGGTAAGCATGACGCAGGAGAACCAGAATCCGCGTCCGCGAAACTGCAGACGGGCAAAGCCAAACGCAATGACAGCGGAGGAAAAGACAGCTCCGACTGTCGCGAGGATGGCAACTAGGAAGGAATTTGAGAAAAAGACACCAAAGGTGTAGCCGCCGAATCCTTTCCATCCGTTGATGTAGTTTTCCAGGTGAATGGTGTCAGGAATCAGACGGTAGGATTCCCGGAAAATCGAGCTGCTTTCTTTGAAGGAACTCATCACCATCCATAGGAGCGGATAAATCATCAGGAAGCCGAACAGGCAAACCAGTACATGATAAAGAACAGCATGAATGTGTCTGGTCCGTTTCATTCCCAGTTTTTTTGATAAGCTCATAGGATCACCTCTCTGATTCATAATAAACCCAGCGCTTGGAAGAATAAAATACAAGGCCGGTTATAATGGAAACAACAATAAGAAGAACCCAGGCCATGGCGCAGGCATATCCCATATCGTAATCAGTAAACGCTTTTTCGTACAGATACAAGGCGTAGAACAATGTGCTGTTGAGCGGTTTTCCGCCGGTAATGATATAACCGGAGTTAAATACCATAAAGCCGTTGATCATTTGCATGACGAGGTTGAAAAAGATCGTAGGAGTCAGAAGCGGCAGGGTAATTTTAAAGAAGCTTTTTACCGCGCCTGCGCCGTCTACACGGGCCGCCTCATAATAGGATTTGGGGATCTGCTTCAGACCGGCCAGGAAAATCAGCATGGATGAGCCAAACTGCCAGACAGAAAGCAGGATCAGAACCCAGATCGCAGTTTTCGGATTGCCGATCCAGGAGATGGTAACATTCAGTCCAAGTGCCTGAAGGACAGAATTGATGACTCCGCTGCTGGAAAACAGCTGTTTCCACATGACGGCAACAGCAACGCTTCCGCCGATGATGGAAGGCAGGTAATAGACAGCGCGGTAGAGACCGGTCAGTTTTGTCTTTCTGGTCATAATCATAGCAACAGCCAGCGCCATCAGCAGCTTCAGCGGCACGGACGCAAAAGCATAAAAGAATGTTACAGTCAGGGATTTCAGATATTTGGAATCCTTCGTAAACATTTTGATATAATTTTTCAGACCAATCCATTTGGGAGAACCGAGGATATCATAGTCTGTGAAGGAGAGATACAGAGAGGAAATCATCGGAATGATGGTAAAAACAAGAAAGCCGATGATAAACGGGAGAATGAAGAGATAGCCGGCAACGGACTGCCTGCATAAAAAACGGGAAATGGAGCCCTTCTTTTTTTTCATAGAAACACATCCTTTTAGAAACAGAGCGTGCGCGGATTTGGCGGCACGCTCTGTTTTTTGATTTATGAAAGCTGACTGGCATCAGAGGAACAGGCCACGCTTTTACAGATTACTTGTCTTCTTCGGCATTTTCAGCAAGAATCTCTGAGCCTTCTTCAAATACCTGGCTGGCAGCATCCTCCGGAGTGATTTCTCCATAACGTACCTGCTCGGTCAGATCGTCCACTAAGGGACCGATTTCACTGGAGCCGGACGGAGACGGCGGATCCATAGGAGTTGCGATTGCATTAACGTCATCGATAAACTTGTAAACAACCTTGTCTGTATCGGACAGCCGCTCATCGAAGGAAGCAAGAACATCAGAATCAACCGGCACACCGCGTTCGCCGTTCAGGATTTCATTGGCTTCAATCGAGGTCGTGATGAAGTTGATTACATCAGCAACGATTTCCGGATGCTCTGTTGTTGAGGAGCCGCACAGGAACTGACTGGATTTCAGATACTGAACCTGCTGCGTATCGTCCTCCATAACCGGCCACATGGTAATACCGAGTTCTCTGCCGGCAGTGGAACTGATCGTTCCATACTGGTTCGAGTTGGAGAACGAATTCCAGCAGGTCTGATCAATAATCGGCATGGTTTCTGTGACAGTTGGATTCTTTTCTGTCAGGATTTCAGGCGACACATGCCAGTCGGATTTGCTTGCATCCGCAATCATCTGGAAATAGGTAAGAAATACACTATCGTCCTCAACACCGAATGAAGTGCCGTCCTCCGCATACTCAGAAGTGCCGATTCCGCGGAACAACATGCCGAGAACCATCGAGTCAATGTAGGTCTGTACACCGGTTTTCTCATAAATGGTCTTGGAAATGTCGAAAAATTCGTCCCAGGTCATCTGATCCGGAATTGTAACGCCTGCTGCCTCTACGGTTTCTTTATCGTAGAACAGAGCCGGAGAGTTCAGACCGATGCACATTGCATAGAGTTCATCGTCAAAGGAGCCGCTGGCAAGAACTGCTTCCGATACGCGGCTGACATCGAGTGCGCCGGATTCTACATA
>CAJMMH010000106.1 GCA_905214365.1 uncultured bacterium | reverse complement strand
AAATTCAGGCACCTCCGACAAAAAATCCTCTCGCAAATTCAGGTACAACGAGATTTCGAGAGTACATAAAAAAGGAGGAGGGCGAATGATTCAGCTGACGGATGCGAAAAAGGTATATAATCCGGGGACAGAAATGGAAAAAACGGCATTGAATGGCGTGGATTTTCACATAAAACAGGGAGAATTTACCGCTGTGATGGGACCATCCGGTTCCGGCAAGTCAACACTGCTGCATGTGATTGGTTGTCTGGACAGCTTAACATCCGGATCTTTTTTGCTGGATGGACATGAACTGGCAGGAAAACCGGAGCGGGAACTGCAGCAGTACCGAAGAAATTATATCAGTTATGTGTTTCAGGATTTTGCTCTGATGGGAGATTATACAATCAGGGAAAACATTGAATTTCCGTTAAGGCTTCGGAATGTGGCAGGGCGGCTGCGCAGACAAAAAACAAATGAAATTCTGGAACGGCTTGGAATTGAAGAAATTGCGGAAAAGTATCCAGGAAAATGCTCAGGAGGTCAGAAGCAAAGAGCAGCGATTGCGAGAGCATTTGTGGCGGATCGCCCGGTTTTTCTGGCAGATGAACCGACCGGAGCATTGGACTCCGTAAATTCAGAAGAAGTAATGCGGCTGATTGGGGAGTTGCACCGCAGTGGAAAAACCATTGTGCTGATTACGCATGAACCGGCGGTTGCGGCATATGCAGAACGAACCGTGTATTTATATGATGGTCAGCTGACAGCTGAGAGACATTCTATAGAGACGATGGAAGCAGAAAAAAGGAATGGGAAGGGATGTGAGATGCAGTGAAATACTGGATTCGCAGGATGCGCAGGCACAGAGTTCTTAGTATTTTGACATTGCTGACATACATAGTGCTTCTGTTTCTGCTATTTGATGTAACTGGTGAGTTGAATCGCGCATCGCAGTATGGGCGTGATTATTCGGCATTTCAGGCAATGGAAGAAGCTTCGATAAAAATTGAACCGATAGATGAGGATATCTGGGAATGGCTGCCGCGTCTGAATCCGGGAGAGGGAGTCAGCGTGCTGTTGCAGCCGTTTTATACGTATTTCGGTGAATCGGAAATTCAGCCGTTGTTGTATGTACCGGTTTTTATCGGAGAAGAATTACCGTTTTATTTGCTGAGCGGAACGCTTCCGGAGCATGGGATGGCAATTGCGGCGGGGCGTATGTACACGGATCTGATTCAAAAGAAAAATGGCAAGGAATGGCTGACGCTGGAAAATATAGATTATGAGGTGACTGGAGAAATTGGAAATCCAGGTTCTGATTATCAGGATTCCTGTTTGGTTGTTTCCTACGATTCGCTGACAGACGCGCAGAAAAAAAGGATGATGGAAACGGGGAGTCTTTCGCTGAAGGTCAGGAGTAATACTGTTTCGCTGCAGCCAGTGCTGCAGAGTCTGTATGAACAGATAATGAAATTTGATTCTCAAACAGCAGTTTCTGTATCAGCGGTTGCCTTCCGTAATGTGGAAGGGGAGGCAGATTTGTCTGAGCTTTTATATCAGGCAGGATTGTATCTGATGTGTCTGGTTCTTTTAGTTCTTCTTTCTGCGTATCAAATTCGGAACAGAATGCAGGAGCTTGCAGTAAGAAAGGTGCTGGGGCAGGGAACGGGAGAGATTGTCCGTATGCTGTTGATGGAAAACAGTGCAGGTATATTGGTGACATTCGTTTTCTATTTTGCTGTTCACAGTGGTTTTTGTTTTTGGCAGAAGCAAAGTGTTCTACCTGGATCAGCAAAGGATTTTGCGCAGAATTTACTGATCGGATTTTGCTGCCTGATACTTGTTTTGGTTTCTTCAACCGCGATTCCCGCGTGGATTGTTCACCGGCTGCATCCGGCAGAGATTCTTTCATCAGGAGAGGGGGCCGGTGTATGAATATCAGAAACAGAATTTTAATTGGGTTTGGAATGATAAGAAGAAACCGCCTTTCTTCTGCTGCATTGTTGATTATTGTATTTTTATGTTTTTCAATGTTTGGAAGAATATGGACAGAAATTGCGGAACAAAAGCAGTGGGAAACCGAGTATCAGACAATACAGAATGGGGAGACGGGGGAATGGAATTATCTGGAATATACCCGTTTTCCTTCGCAGGAAACAGAGCTGGATAATAAAAAAACAGCCGGAATGTTAGATCAGCTTTGGGCATTAGACGGGGTTAAAAAGCTGGCCGCGTATCAGTATAATGCGGTTGAGTTTGATGAACTGAGTGATCCGGCGCTTGGATATCAGGAATTTGCAAAATCGATTGGAAGTACGGAATCGGAAGCTTTTTTATCCAGAGCGGTGCGCGCGGTCTGGATGTATGGAGATGCCTGGGAGTTTTGCCGTTTGGATACGTCAGAGGGGGAAATTCCGAAAAACAGTCAGGAATTACCGGAAGATCATGTAATCCCGATTATAGCGGGCGCCAGGTTGAAGGATTTCTTCTATTTAGGACGGGAATTTCACGCGGCAGGGCAGCGATACCGGGTGGTTGGTATTCTGAAAAAGGGCAGTCGTTTTCTGGCAAATGATGCGTACGGGGAAATCCGGGGATATGTGGATCTGGATCAGGTGATTCTGACCAATGCGCAGCCGGAATATTACAGCGGAGCATATGTGAACTTTCAGGGAAATGTATATTTTCAGGTTCAGGACGGAGTTTCCGATTTTGATGCGGAACGTGAGATTTTGACCGTGCTGGAGCAATATCAGTATCATGGATGGTGTGAGAGCATTGGTGGGATGTTTAAACGAACCGGTATGTTCTGGAAGAAACAGCTGCAGAATCGACAGTTTCTTTGTGTGCTGACTGTTGCGGCGGCGGGAATGGCAGCGGGGATTGTTGTATTGCTGGAGATACAGGGAAAACGGTACGGATTTGGCGTATGGCGTCTCTGCGGTGTTTCCATGCAAGAATTGCTTTGGTTTTTGGGTGTTCGGTATGGTATGCCTGCAGCGGGCGGTTTTGCCGCTGCAATGGCGGCAACCGGTATTTATGCGCATCGAAGTGCTGCTGCGATTAATGCCTGTCATGTGATAAATGATCTGAAAGAAAAAATATTCTGGAGCAGTACATTTGCGGTAACAGGAATTGCTGAGATATTGGCTGTAATTGTGCTGATCGTATTGTGTTATCTGCTTCTCAGGAAAAAGACAGTTATGCAATTGATGGCGCAGGCAGATGATTAAAGGATAGGTTTCTTTGTATCCTTTGAGCGACAGGAACACCCAATAGATCCCCAGCTTTATTGCACGTGAGCAATGAGCTGGGGATTGCGAATATCTGCTTGACATATGGATAAATATTCTTCGGCTTCCAGTGAGCGGCGCACAAAGCGAGGCGGCAGGGGAAATGCAAATATCGGTTTTACATATTTTTTTTTAATTACTATATTGCATTATAGAATAGCATGTGCTATTATGTACTCATAAATGAAATGTGCTCTCGAAATTTCGTTGTGTCTGGTTTTGCGAGGGTACATGGGAAGGGGGAAGATTTGATTGAATACGCAGTTGAAAAAAGGCGTGCTGGAGCTGTGTGTGCTGACGGAGCTCTGCAGCGGAGACCGGTATGGCTATGAATTGACTGAGTCGATTTCGCAGGAAATTGCGATTGCGCCGGGGACGCTGTATCTGGTGCTGAAGCGGCTGAAGGATGAGGCTTATGTAGAGACATATTTAGCAGAGTCGTCAGGAGGCCCGGCAAGGAAGTATTATCATCTGACCGATTTCGGCAGGGAGTATCAGAAACAGCTCAGAAACGAATGGGATGCTTTCAGTGCGGCGGTAAACCGGCTGTTGGAAAGGGTTTAGGAGGATTGCGATATGACGAAGAATGAATATATGAAGAAGCTTGCTACGGCGCTGGATGCGTTTTCGGAAGAGACGAAGAAGGAAGTGCTGGAGGATTATGAGTCCCACTTTGCGATGGGTATGGAAGATGGGAGAAGCGAGGAGGAAATCTGTGAGGAGCTTGGGCCGGTAGAGCTGTTTATCGAGGAGTTGGCGCAGATGGAGCCGAAAAGACCGGATGAGAAGGTGCAGAGAGTGCAGGAGCCGCAGCCGGTACAGGTGTGTACGGGAGCCGGCACTTCGGAATTACAGCAGGGACAGAGCATGGAGATGCCGCGGGAGCTGCAGGCTGCTGCGGATGTGGATTCCGTGTATTTGAGGGAAGGACACGCGGCCGGGTGCAAGACCATCGTTGTAGAGGGTCTGCACGCGGATGTTTCGGTGGATCGTTCCCCGGATGATCAGGTGCATGTGTATTTTGAAGACAGTGAATCGGAGCGTCAGCGGTTGAAGTTCCGTTTTTATTTCCGGCAGGAAGGCAATACGGTATACACTGGAATCCGCAAAGCAAAGACGGCCAGCGGTTTCTGGAGCAATATTTCACTGGGCGGAGAAGTAAGGATCGTTGTTCAGATACCGGGAGCGGACGCGGAAGTGGAGGAAGTCCGGATATCGACGGTCAGCGGGGAGCAGAAAGTTAATGGGCTTGGGACAGGAAAGATATGTCTTGAGAGCGTCAGCGGGGATATTGGCATAAACGGAGACAGCTGTGTCATCTTTACAGCGAAAACGAAGAGCGGCGATATTGAAGCAAAGAACTTTTTTGGAGCACGCGGTACCGTGGAAACAGTCAGCGGCGATATTTCGGTGGATTGGTATATTCAGACCAGCAAGGTGAAAACGACCAGCGGAGATGTCGATCTGAAAAGTCAGAGCGCGGGTACACTGGAGGTAAGCAGCGTCAGCGGCGATCTGCAGGTTCAGGTGATTGGAACACTGAAAACTGCGGATATTTCAACGGTCAGCGGCGATGTGGATCTGGATGTTTCGGAAGGGGTGACGGGACAGACGATTTTCTGGAAGACGGTCAGTGGTGATTTGAAGGTTCGGGACAGACATTTTCAGCAGATCGGTTCCGGGAGAAGCGGACGGGTTGAACGTGCGAAGGAGATAGGCGGGACGGCTTGCTCCGAGACAAAGATATCGACGGTTTCCGGAGATATTACAATTCGTTAATAAAAAAGAGGACTGCGAGAGTGCGAAGCACGCAGCAATCCGGTATAAGACCAGCCGCAGGCTGCTGCAGGATAAGATGTCTGCAGCAGTCTGCGGCTAGTTTGCGCAAATGATATGAGATCAGCGGATTGCAAATGGCTGCGCTGACTGATTATAATAAAATCATACGATCATACCACAGTAAAAAATCCGGTTTACCCGATTTGAAATTCGTAGCTTCCCGGTTCGAGCTCAAAGACTGCGGTATTGGCGGGACCGTTCTGACGGGAAGCAGTTCCGTTTTCTGCGGTGATGCGGACGGAATCCGGACCATCTGCAGCAGGCAGAGTCAGGGTTGCTTTGGTGCTGGCAGGAACAGAGCAGCGGTAAATGACCGCGCTGCCGTCAAGCTCCCAGCCGGACGCAATGGCGCCGAACGGAGAGTGGTGGCGGCCCTTTGCCCAGGTTAGTGTGCCGCCCCAGGTCGGGGACAGACGGAAGCGGCGGTAACCGGCTTCGTCTGGCTGCTCGCCGGAACGGATGCCGAGTACGGTTTCGTACAGCCACTGGCCGATGGCTCCGTAGGAATAGTGGTTGAAGGAGTTCATGGATACGTCACCGAACGTACCGGTTTCAGCGATGTAGGAGTTCCAGCGTTCCCAGATGGTTGTCGCGCCGTTGATGACGCTGTAGAGCCAGCCAGGATTGCCCTTCTGCTCCAGCAGTCGGAAGGCAAGATCATCGCGGCCGACCTTTGACAGAGCCGGAAGCAGGTGGCTGATTCCAAGGAAGCCGACGGACAGGTGGTTGTCCGCGTCTGCAATTGCCTGTGCGAAGCATTCGGCGGTGCGGGAGATGGTTTCCTGCGGCATCAGGTCAAAGTCGATGGCAAGCGCGTAAGCGGTCTGGCTCGGATGATGCGGATTGCCCGGCTCATTGGAGTAGCGGGTATGGCAGATCGGCGCGGAATCCTTATCGGAAGCCGGTTCCTGCTTGCTCATTTCGCCCCAGTATGCCAGGGAACCGTCTTTCTGTACCCATGCTTCGCGGAATGCGCGGCGGATCTGCTCAAACCGGGTGCGGAATGCGGCGGCATCGTCGGCTTTTCCGAGAATGGACGCGATTTTTGCCATCAGATCTGCGACATGGGCGGCGTAAGCGGTTGCGCTGAAGATGAACGGAGTGGACGGATCAAAGGTCAGGTGATCGCCGCGCCGCTGCTGTACCTGGATGAACGGAATGGAAGCCAGGTCAGATTCTTCCGGAAGCGGAGTTCCGTTTACGGTGCGAAGACCGAAGTTCTGGCGCTCCGGAAGACTCTGGTAGGCAATCCATTTTTTCATGCAGTCATAATTTTCTTCCAGTACGCTGACATCGCCGTAGGCAAGATACAGCTCCCACGGAACGATGACTGCGGCATCGGCCCATCCGGCGCAGCCGTCCGGGCGGTTATCTCCGCCAAGCGGGGCAGTATCCGGAACAGCTCCCTGCTTATTGTACATCTGCTGGCCGTCGCGGACATCAAGCAGCCATTTGTGCATGAAGGCGCGGATATCCATGTTGAACGCGGCGGTCGCGGCAAATACCTGCGCGTCACCGGTCCAGCCCATGCGCTCGTTTCGCTGCGGGCAGTCGGTGAAAACAAGAAGCGAATTGCCGCGCTGGCCCCACTGGATGTTGCTCTGAAGCTTGTTGACCAGCTCATCGGAGCAGGAGAAATCGCCGATCAGATCCGGTGTATTGCACAGAACCAGTCCCTCAATACGTTCAATGCAGGCATTGTCAGCAAGCAGGACGCCGTTTCCGGTGATTTCCACATAGCGGAAGCCGTGGGAGGTAAAGGACGGCATGAAGGTTTCGCCTTCCGGATCGCCCTTCAGCGTATAGCAGTCTGTGTTAGCTGCGGAACGGACATTGCGGATGTAGATTTCACCGTTTGCGTAGCTCATTTCGCCGTAGCGCAGCTTTAGGGAAAGGCCGCGGGTGCCGCGGACGCGCAGACGGATGGTTCCAACCAGGTTCTGGCCAAAATCATAAACGTAATGTCCGGCTGGATTCTCGGTCATGCTGATTGGGGTCAGGACGCGCTCAATTCCGGCAGCGGGTCCGTCCTGTGCGCTCAGTTCAAATGGAACCAGTTCGCTGAATGCGCCGTTAGTCGGAACCGGAGCCTTCGGCCACGGAAGGATACCGCACGGCTTCCAGCAGGAAATGGCAGCAGAATCAATGTCTGACGGTTCGCCGGAGAACTGCGCAGCGGAGTCTTTGGCAGATGCGCCGAGGGCAGCCGCCGCAAGGGAACCGGTATCCCAGTCGAGACGGGCATCCGTGGTTTCTCCGTCCAAGTAATCGGATTCCTGAACCGGGCCGCGGTCAGTAAACAGCCAGCTGTCGTTGGTAACGATGGTCTGTGTGCTTCCGTCATCAAAGGTCAGGACAAGCTTTGCAAGAAAGCTGTTCTGCGCGCCGTACTTCATCGGGCCGGAATAACCGCAGTAGCCGCTGTAGTAGCCTTTGGTTACAGTAGCAAGCAGCGTATTGTCCCCGCTGTGGAGCAGCTGTGTCACATCAAAGGTCTGGTAGGCGATGCGGCGGCGGTAGTCGGTAAAGCCAGGATGATAGAAGGCTTCGTCTGCCCGCTGCCCGTTGATCCAGACCTCATAAAAGCCGCGCGCGGCCGCGTACAGTCTTGCCTGTACGATTTCATGGTCAGCAGAAAAACCGCGCAGCAGGTTGACGGCGGGAACCGGGCTTGCAAGCTCAAACTGGTTTTCTACGATCAGCCGGGAATGGTCAACGGTTCCGAGGATGCTGAGCGCGCCGGCTGCATCGGAGAAAGTCTCTTCCTGATAGATATCGCCGGTTTTCGGATTGGAAAGAATCAGGTTGTCGTATTCGGCGCGGCTGTTTAACTGGCGGAAACCGATCATAGACAGGCAGGAACGGCGCGGAACAAAAGGTTTGGATGCCGGCATCAGGTCCGGGATTGCGTCGATGATGCTCTGCCCGTTGATGGTAACGGTAACGGTACGCTCTTCAACCAGAATTGAAATCCGGTTCCATTTGTGCTCTCTGCCGGGAGCAATTGCCGCTTCTGAAATCGGGTAGCCGTCCGGATCGCCGAGGGTGGTGCAGGTCGGAAGGTTGCCGTCCTGATAATTGCCGTCCCAGGCGTTGTCACAGAACTCCAGCACGCGGAGTACGCGGCGGTCGGCGTCAATTTCAAACAGGACAAAGTTATCCTTATTGCGCGCCGCGAGAACGATGCCAGCGCAGTTTCCGGCTTCAGTCTGGAAGTCAACGGTCATCTGGTAATCGGTCAGAGCAAAAACGTTGGTTGTCCGGTACGGAGCGCCGATCCACTGCGCGCCGTTCCAGACAGATTCGTCGTTTCCCATCAGCCCGGTTTCAAACCAGGATGGTTCGCTGGTGTGAAGATTGCCCTGTTCATCCTGGATAGATACCTGCCAGTAGTAGCGGGTCTGCGGGCGGAGCGGCTTTCCCGCGTAATGGACAGAGGACGAAGCAGGTTCGCGGACAAGGCCGCTGTCCCAGACCGGACTGCTCAGATCCAGGTTCGGAGAAACCAGAACCTGCCAGGCGGTCTGCGCCGCAAGCGGGCGGGAGATTTCCAGTTTCCAGCTGAAGGCCGGGAATGGAGTGTCAGTGCCGAGCGGACAGGTCATGGCGTTGGTCTGCAGCTGAGTGACAGCTGACGGAAATTCAGAAACGGAAGTTACAGATGTATTCATAAAAGCCTCCTCGTGCATAGTTTTTTTAACAAATCAAGGAAGTCCCCTGCTTCAATTGCGAAGAGCAATAAGCAG
>CAJMMH010000105.1 GCA_905214365.1 uncultured bacterium | reverse complement strand
CAAAAAATCCTCTCGCAAAGCCAGGCACAACGAGATTCCGAGAGCACATTAGAAAAACCAGGAGGAAATTATGACCGGAACGGACAGTTATACCAGCCCTCTCTGCCAGCGTTACGCCAGCAAAGAGATGCAGTACCTTTTTTCCCAGGATAAGAAGTTCACAACCTGGAGAAAACTCTGGATCGCGCTTGCGGAAAGCGAGAAGGAGCTTGGACTGAATATCACGGATGAGCAGATTGAGGAATTGAAGGCTCATCAGGATGATATCAACTACGATGTGGCAGTTGCCCGTGAAAAGGAAGTGCGCCACGATGTTATGTCCCATGTATACGCGTACGGCGTACAGTGCCCGAAGGCAAAGGGAATCATCCATCTGGGAGCAACCAGCTGCTACGTTGGAGACAACACCGATCTGATCGTTATGACAGAAGCGCTGAAGCTGGTAAAGAAGAAGCTTGTCAATGTCATGGCAGAGCTTGCAAAGTTTGCCGACCGATATAAGGATCTTCCGACCCTGGCATTTACCCACTTTCAGCCCGCGCAGCCGACAACTGTTGGAAAGCGCGCGTCTCTGTGGCTGATGGAGCTCAAGCTGGATTATGATGATCTGTGCTATTTGATTGACTCCATGCGTCTGCTTGGCTCCAAGGGAACGACCGGAACCCAGGCGTCCTTTATGGAGCTGTTTGACGGGGATCATGACAAGATCCGCCGTCTGGATCAGATGATTGCGGAGAAGATGGGGTTTGTCGGTGTTTACCCGGTATCCGGACAGACCTATTCCAGAAAGATTGACAGCCGCGTGCTGAATGTTCTGGCGGGAATCGCTCTTTCCGCGCACAAGTTCTCCAATGATATCCGTCTTCTTCAGCACCTAAAGGAGATCGAAGAGCCGTTTGAGAAAAATCAGATCGGATCTTCCGCAATGGCATACAAGAGAAATCCGATGCGCAGCGAGCGTATTGCATCTCTGGCAAACTATGTGATTGCCGATGCGACTAACCCGATGCTGACAAGCGCAACCCAGTGGTTCGAGCGTACCCTGGATGATTCTGCCAACAAGCGGATCAGCATTCCGGAGGGCTTTCTTGCTGTGGACGGTATCCTGGATCTGTGTCTGAACGTGATTGACGGATTGGTCGTTTATGACAAGGTAATCCATAAGCATCTGATGAGTGAGCTGCCGTTCATGGCAACCGAAAACATTATGATGGATGCGGTAAAGGCAGGCGGTGACCGTCAGGAAATGCATGAGAAGATCCGTGAACTGTCCATGGAGGCAGGAAAGCATGTCAAAGTAGAAGGCAAGGATAACAACCTGCTGGAGCTGATTGCGGCAGATCCGTCGTTCCATCTGTCGTTAGACGAGCTGAAGGCATGCATGGATCCGACCCGTTATACCGGCCGCGCGAAGGAGCAGGTCGAGGATTTCCTTGCGGAAGTCATCAACCCGATCCTGGAGGAAAACCGCGCTTCTCTCGGTATGACAGCAGAAATAAATGTATAAACAGGCTTGATTTTTCAGCCGTAATTCTATATAATAAGGCGTGTATGGGAACAGGGGGATCTCTGTTCCCATTGCCGTGCAAAGCGGCGGCAAGTGTATGCCGGAGAGGTCGGGATTCTGGCTGATCCGGTCACAAACAAGCGGAGGAAATAACATGGTAAGAGCTATCGTAGGCGCCTGCTGGGGCGATGAAGGAAAAGGCAAGATTACAGATGTATTGGCACAGGAATCCGATATTATCGTCAGATTCCAGGGAGGAAGCAACGCTGGTCACACGATTATCAATCAGTATGGCCGTTTTGCTCTGCATCTGCTGCCGTCCGGTATTTTCTATGATCATACAACCTGTGTGATCGGCAACGGAGTTGCGCTGAATATCCCGTATTTCATCAAGGAGATGAACACTCTGATCGAGGCTGGTGTGCCGAAGCCGAGAATTCTGGTCTCTAATCGCGCGCAGATTCTGATGCCGTACCACGTTCTGCTCGATACCTATGAGGAAGAGCGTCTGGCCGGTAAGTCCTTCGGTTCCACGAGATCCGGAATTGCGCCGTTCTATTCTGATAAGTATGCAAAGATCGGCATTCAGGTCAGCGAGCTGTTCGGCAGCGAGGAAGATCTGAAGGAAAAGGTAGAGCGTATCTGTCTGCTGAAGAATGTAATGATTGAAAATCTGTACCATAAGGAGCCGTTAAAGCCGGAAGAGGTTCTGGCAGAGCTTCATGAGTATAAAGATATGATCGCTCCGTATGTATGCGATACCAGCGCGTATCTGTACCAGGCAATTAAAGATGGAAAGAAGATTCTGCTTGAGGGTCAGCTTGGTTCCATGAAGGATCCGGATCACGGTATTTATCCGATGGTAACGTCTTCCTCTACACTGGCAGCGTTCGGCGCAATTGGCGCAGGTATTCCTCCGTATGAGATTAAGGACATCACCACCGTTGTTAAAGCTTACTCCAGCGCAGTCGGCGCAGGCGAGTTTGTCAGCGAGATTCTCGATGAGGAAGAGGCAGATAAGCTTCGTAAGCACGGCGGCGACAAGGGCGAGTACGGCGCTACTACCGGCCGTCCGAGAAGAGTCGGCTGGTTCGACGCGGTTGCAACCCGTTATGGCTGCCGCATCCAGGGAGCAACTGAGGCTGCGCTTACCGTTCTTGACAGTCTTGGCTATCTGGACGAGATCCCGATGTGCGTAGGCTACGAGATCAACGGAAAGGTAGAGAAGGACTTCCCGACCACCTCCGTACTGAAGACTGCAAAGCCGGTATGGAAGGTATTCAAGGGCTGGAAGTGCGATATCCGCGGAATCAAGAAGTATGAGGATCTGCCGCAGGAGTGCCGTGACTATGTTGAGGCAATCGAGGCTGAGATCGGAGTACCGATCACCATGGTATCCAACGGACCGGGAAGAGACGAAATCATCTACAGAAAGAAATAATCAGTTATAACATGCTGAATTGTCCGGTACTGTACGTCAGTACCGGACATTGTCAGCGGAGAAAAGCAGGCAGGGAACGCGGAAATTGCGTCTCTGCCTGTTCTTTTTGCTTTTATCGGAGCAATTTTTCAGAGGGCAAAAATGCTTCTGTGTCCTTGCCAGACGGAGCACCGTTCAGCTAATATGAACAAAAAAACAGGAGAAAAGCAGAGGGTTTCAATCGGGAATATAGGAAAAAAGCTGAAAATCACAAAAAACACAAAAAAAACGTACCGCCAGCTCAAAAATTTGGTAAAATATAGATAAAGCGTTTCTGCATCAGAAAACACGACATAGACAGGAAATATGTGTGAGGAATCTGCGTTTATCAATACGGATGCGTGCAAATCGTTGCTGTTCGCGCTGCGCTCGGACGGCAGCGTTAGCACGCTTCGGACAGGCTGAGAGCAAGGAGGAAAGTTATGTTTGATGTTGGAGATTATGTTGTGTATGGAGGCGAAGGCGTTTGCAGAGTAGGAGCGGTCGGACCGCTTGAACTCGATGGAAAGAAATCAGAAAAGCTGTATTACACATTATTTCCTGTCTATGTCGGAGGCACAAAAGTATATACGCCGGTCAGCAACGATAAGGTTGTGATCCGGGCAATTATCTCAAAGGAGGAGACTGAGCAGCTGATCGGAGAGATGCCGGACATGGAGCTGCTGACGGTTGCCAATGAAAAAACGAGAGAAGAATTGTACCGGAATGTTCTGAAGAACTGCGACTGCCGGGAAGTGGCAAGGCTGATCAAGACGGTACATTCGAGAAGAGAGAAACGCATCCGCACCGGGAAAAAGGTGACGGCTGTGGATGAACGGTATTATCGGGCTGCGGAGGAGCAGCTCTACGGGGAGTTGGCGATTCCGCTCTCCATTGAAAAATCGCAGGTAAAGGATTATATTGCCGCCTGTATGGAAAAAACGGCGCGGGATGCGCCCCGGAGGAAATAGGCAGTGAGATATCAGATCAGGCACGCATGGGTGAAATATGCGGCGGAGACCATTCTTGAAGACATTAATTTTGAAATCAGAGATAAAGAAAAAATTGCCGTAGTCGGCAGAAACGGCTGCGGCAAAACGACGTTTTTAAAGCTGATTTGCGGCGACGTGGAGATGGCAAACCCGGACAGCGACGAATCGTGCGGCATTTCTATGGCCGGCTATCAGAGCATCGGCTATCTGCGCCAGATCAGCTTCCCGGACGGAAGCCTAAGCGCGGGAGAAGAAATCAAAAAGGTATTTGCGCCCGTATTTGAGGCGGAGAAGGAGTTGCTTGCGTTAGCGGAGCGCATGACTAGAGAGCAGACACCGGAAATCATGCACCGGTACGATGCCCTGCAGGCGAAGATGACGGCGCTCGGCGGCTATACCTGGAAGCAGGATATGGAAACGATGTTTCAGCGGTTCGGCTTTGCGCTTTCCGACCTGGAACGGCCGATCGGAGAGTTTTCCGGTGGACAGCAGACAAAAATCGCGTTTATCAAGCTGTTATTGTCGCGGCCGGATATTATGCTGCTCGATGAGCCGACCAACCATCTGGACATTGCGGCAATCGAGTGGCTGGAGGAGTACCTGAAAAGCTATGACCGCGCGGTTGTCATCGTATCGCATGACCGTATGTTCCTGGATCATATCACAGATGTGACATATGAGATCGAGTATCATCATATGAAGCGTTATCCGGGCAATTACAGCTTCTTTATGGAGCAGAAAAAGCTGGCGGCGGAAAAGCAGGAAAAGGACTATGAGCTGCAGCAGAAGGAAATCGCCCGTCTGACCGAGTGGATTGAGAAGTGGAAAAATACGCCGACCAAGGTGGCGGCCACCCGCTCCAAACGTATGGCAATTGAACATATGGTAAAAATAGAAAAGCCGGTCCGGTTTGATACCAAGAGCTTTCATGCGCAATTTTCACCCCGCAGAGAAAGCCATACCGAGGTCATCGCGGCAAACCGGCTTGTGATCGGCTACGACCATCCGCTTTCCGAGGTTTCGTTTGTCCTGCGGAAAGGCGAGAAAGCGGCAATTCTCGGTGCAAATGGAAAGGGAAAGTCCACGCTGTTAAAAACACTGATCGGCACGTTAAAGCCGCTTGGCGGCAGTTTCCGGATCGGAACGGATGTGGACTGGGTGTACTTTGATCAGCAGGCGGCAGTAACGGAGTGCAGCGATCCGGAGAAAACAGTGCTGGACGACTTCTGGGATCTGTATCCGCAGCTGACTATGACCGAGGCGAGAGGGGCGCTCGGAAATTTCCTGTTTTCGCAGGATGATGTGTACCGGAAGCTTGGTCAGCTGTCCGGCGGCGAGCGTGTGAGGCTGGCGTTGTGCAAGCTGTTCAAAACCAGGCCGAACCTGTTAATTCTCGATGAGCCGACCAATCACATGGATATTATCGGCAAGGAAGCGCTGGAGACTATGCTGCAGAACTATACGGGAACCGTGCTGTACGTTTCCCACGACCGTTATTTCGTCCGCAAGACGGCAACAGCGATTCTGGATTTTGAGACCGATCAGACTGTCTGGTATCCGTGCGGCTACGATGATTTCCTTTGGGAAAAGCAGAAGCGGGAAGCAAGGTTTGGTGACGGAGCAAACGGCAGGAAAGCTGCGGAGAGCGGCAGAAGCGGCGCCGGGAAACCGGGAGGCGCGGCAGCAGGAGGCGGCAGAGCAGGCACAGGAAGCGGAACTGCCGCGGACGTCGGAACAGGGAAAGCCGCCGGAACTGGGAGGCAGGGACACATTCCGACACTGGATGATGTCTTCGATAAGAAAACTTATTATAATCCGGGAAAGATTGCGTCAAGACGCCGCCAGCAGATCGAGAAGTATGAGCGCCAGCTCAAAGAAAGCGAGGAGCGTCTGCAGGAGCTGACCATGAAGCAGATGGATCCGGCGCTGGCAACCGATTATGTGAAGCTGGAGGAAATCAGCGCCGCAGCAAGGAAGGAGGAAGAATTGCAGGAAAATCTCCTGAACTGGCTCATTGAGCTTGAAGTGGAGGAACATGGTGCAGGCTGACTTCGCAGGCTTTGTCCGCGGAAACTTTACAAGAACCGGTCCATATGGTATGATAGCGGGAAACGGACAATTTTTCCATAGAAAATTGTGCCTGGTGGTATAAGAGATTCCAGGAGTACATGAAAAGGGTAGGGTAAAAAAATGGCAAAACTGACGTGGCGTGACGAGGACGATGTCACACTTCTCGAGAAAGGAAAGAAAGGAATCCTGCGGGTAATATTTGGACGCACGACGATTGTACTGCTGCTGCTGCTGATTCAGTTTCTGGCAATGTTCTGGTTTATCAGTTTTTTAAGCCGGTACATTCCATATGTATTCAGCAGTATTCTTGTGTTCAACGCGATCATGGTCGTTATCATTCTGAACACAGAGGATATTCCGGAAAACAAGCTTTCCTGGCTGGTTTTGATTGCGGTTGCTCCGGTTGTCGGCGCGATGCTGTATCTGTTTGTGCGCAAAGAGGTCGGGCACAGGCGGGTGCATGCGGCGCTCGATCAGGTAGACCGTCAGACCGACCGCTATGAGCGTTGGCCGTCGGAGCTGATGAACCGTCTGAAGGAAGAGGATAAGCCATTAGAGAATCTTGCCGTTTACCTGTACCGCAACGGCGGGTATCCGGTCTATGAAAACACGACGGTAACGTATTTTCCTTGCGGAGAGGATAAGTTTGATGAGCTGCTGAAGCAGTTAGAAGCGGCAGAGTCCTTTATCTTTATGGAGTACTTTATCGTTGCGGAGGGCTACATGTGGGGCCGGGTGCTTAACATTCTGAAGCGTAAGGCGGCGGAAGGAGTGGAGGTGCGCTTCATGTATGACGGCATGTGTGAGCTGTCCCTGCTTCCGTATAATTATCCCGAAAAGCTGGAAAAGCTCGGAATCAAAAGCCGGATGTTCGCGCCGATCATGCCGTTTATCTCCACCCATTATAACAACCGTGATCATCGGAAAATTGTTGTCATTGACGGCAAGGTTGCGTTTACCGGCGGTATTAACCTGGCGGATGAGTATATCAACCGGAAAAAACGGTTCGGATACTGGAAGGATACCGCTGTCATGATTCAGGGCGACGCGGTGCGGAGCTTTACGCTGATGTTTCTGCGTATGTGGAACGGCGAGAGCAACATCCGCAGATTTGGTGTTCCCGGCACGGCGCTGCCGCATGATGATTACGAATATTATCTGGATGTGGAGCAGGACCGGCATGCGGATGCGGATGGCTATGTGATTCCGTATGGAGATACGCCGTACGACGGGGAACGGGTCGGTGAGATGGTATATCTGGACATCATCAATCAGGCAAAACGGTATGTTCATATCATGACGCCGTACCTGATTATTGACAGCCAGATGACTACAGCGCTGACATACGCGGCGAAGCGCGGTGTGGACGTGTCCATTGTCCTTCCGCATATTCCGGATAAGAAATACGCGTTCGCGCTTGCAAAAACGCATTATGCTGAGCTGACGCGCGCAGGGGTAAAGATCTATGAATTTACGCCAGGATTTGTCCATGCGAAGATATTTGTTTCCGACGATATCCGCGGTGTGGTCGGAACCATCAACCTGGATTACCGCAGCCTGTATCTTCATTTTGAGTGCGCGGCGTATCTGCATGGAGTCAGCGAACTTGCGGTCATCGAAAAGGACTTTGAAGATACTGTGAAAAAGAGCATTCTGATTACGGAAGAAGATATCCGGAATCAGAAGCTTCTGTCCCGTTTGGCAGGAAAAATATTAAAGCCGCTCGCGCCGTTAATGTAGCTTGTCCGGCGTCTGAAAAGGCAGCGGATATCGAATGCAGAGCTGCACGGATGGTTTCGCAGGAGTCTGTTACTGCTTGAGCGCAGCGTGAACAGTAACGCATAGGAATCTGGAAAGGAAGAAAAAGATGGTTGTATTGGAAAATGATCTTTTGAAAGCAGAAATCAGTCTGCATGGAGCAGAGCTTCGGTCTCTAGTAAGAAAAGACAGAGGGCTTTCTTATCTCTGGAATGCGGATCCCGCCTATTGGGCGCGGGTATCACCAGTTCTTTTTCCGTTTGTCGGAAGCGTAAAAAACAAAACCTACCGCGTTGGAGACAGGCAGTATCCGATGGGGCAGCACGGTTTTGCGAGAGACTGTGAATTTGAACTGATCTCTCAGACCAGCGATGAAGCGTGGTTCGCGCTGACGGACAATGAACAGACGCGCGCAGTCTATCCGTTCGCGTTCTGTCTGGAGATTGGCTATCGTCTGGAGGGAGCGGGCATTCTCGTCATGTGGAACGTGACTAATCCAGGAACTGAGCCATTGTACTTTTCTATCGGCGCGCATCCGGCCTTTTTGTGCCCTCCGGGGGAGAAGCAGGATCTGACCTCCTGCAGAGTAACCTTCTATGACCGGGACGGCGTAAGCCCGAAGGAGCTTGCTGTCCGCAAACTTGGCGAGGGCGGCCTGGTTTCCGACCAGACAGAGAAGCTGCCGCTTACGCATGGCTGCCTTCCGGTAACTGATGAGCTGTTTGCGAAGGATGCGTTGATTCTGGAGGACTATCAGGTGCAGCAGATCGGACTGGCAGATGAAAAGGGCCGTGAATTTGTGCGCGTCCATTTTGAAGCGCCGCTGGCAGGTGTGTGGTCTCCGGCCGGAAAGCATGCGCCGTTCATCTGCATTGAGCCGTGGTACGGCCGCTGCGATGCCGAAGCCTTTGACGGCGAACTGAAAGACCGGGAATGGGGAAATTGTCTGGAAGGCGGTGCATGCTTCGAGGCGTCCTACGAAATCATTACCGGTTGACACTCCCCATGCCTAAAGGTAGGGGATTCTTGCTACCTGCCACTGCATAGTGGCTGCCCCGTCCATTTCTGGTAG
>CAJMMH010000104.1 GCA_905214365.1 uncultured bacterium | reverse complement strand
TTGGACAGCTGGGAACCATCCAGATGGCGGCAATTAATCTGGTGTCTCCGGTGCAGTCAATTGTAGTGAATTTCGGATCTGGCATTACGGTAGCGGGAGCAGTACTGATTGCCAGGCTGATCGGCGCGGGGGATGAGAAGGAAGCGTCGGCGATGGCCAATCAGATTTTTGTCTGCGCGATGCTTTTTTCCATTGTCTGCGCATCGGTGCTCGCGCTTGCGGCAGGAGGTATTATCAATTGGCTCGGCGCGGATCCGGAAACGGCGGTCTGCGCGAAAACCTATCTGCAGATTGTGATTCTGGATATGCCGTTTTTGTATATGGTAAATATTTTTGCGGCGACGCAGCAGGCGCAGGGGGATACGGTAACGCCGATGTTTCTGAATCTGTTCGGCATCTGTCTGAACATGGTGATGGATCCGCTGTTTATGATGGTGTTTGGCTGGGGAGCGGCGGGAGCCGCGCTTGCAACGGTGGGGGCAAAGGCGGTTCCTGCGTGCATTGCCTGCGCGCTGCTTCGCAGACCTGGATATGCGGTTCGGATTTCTCTGAAGGGCTTTCGGTTTGAACGCGCGAAGCTGAAGAGTATTCTGACAATCGGCCTGCCGACTGCGATCGGCGGAAGTACGCTCCAGCTTGGATTTCTGCTGATGAGTCGCAATGTATTCGCGTACGGTACAAAAGCGATGGCGGCGTACGGCATTGGAAATAAGGTAAACGGCCTGATTTCGCTTCCGTCCAACGGCATCGGATCGGCAGTCGCAACCATTGTCGGACAGAACATGGGAGCGAACCAGCCGGAACGGGCAAAAAAGGGATATCTGATTTCCCGGCGCATTGCGGTGATATTTCTGTTTGTCGGCGGTCTGATTTTGTCTCGTCCGGCAGTTTCCGGAGCGATTGTAACGATTTTCTCTTCGGATGCTGAGGTTATCGCAATGGCGGCAGATTTCCTGAGTATTCTTGCGCTCTGGTGCTTTACCAATGGTGTGTATAATTCCACGATGGGATTGTTTCAGGGAAGCGGACATACGGAGGTCACGATGGCGTCCGATGTGGCGCGTCTGTGGATTTTCCGCTTTGTGACGCTGTATGTCTGTGAAAACTGGCTCCATCTGGGTGTGCGCAGTATCTGGTATTGTGTTGTTGTCAGCAACGCAATGTCAGCGATGGTGCTGTGGATTATATACCGGACCGGCATCTGGAGAAAACGGAGAGGATAACTGGCATAAGCCGACCGTTAATCCAAAAACAGCGGGATTTTGGGAGTTTATTTGGATGTACATCCGGAAGCATTCAGGAGCGAGTACATCATTTGGAAATCGGAGGAAAAGAATGGCAGTATCAGTTTACAGAGCAGACGGATATTCCACCCTGCCGGAGGAGGTATACCGGCAGGTGATCAGGCAGGCAGCAGCCAATCCGGACTGCTGCTTTTTTTATCTGGTGCCGGAGCAGACAACGCTGCAGGTAAGACGTGAGCTTCTTGACAGCCATCCGGCGCATGTGCTTGGAAATATTGAGGTTGTGAGCTTTACAACGCTGGCAAAGCGGGTGCTGGAAGAGTTGGAGATTCCGGAAACCAATCTGTTGGATGAAGTAGGGAAGTCGATGATCCTGCGCCGTCTGGCAGAGGAGATGAAGCCGCAGCTGTCGTCATTTGGCCGGAATCTGGACCGCAGAGGCTTTACAGACGAATTAAAGGAAGTAATTAATGAACTTTCACGCTGTGCGGTTCGTACGGATCAGCTGGAGCAGGTGCTTGCTTCCCTGGAAACCGGCGGCGCGCTGAAGCAGAAGCTGACGGACGTATACCAGCTGTATCTGGCATTTTCAAAACGGCTTGGAGAAACGTACCTGACATCGGAGGAGCTGCTTGCTGTGCTGGCAGCCCATGGGGGCGGGTCGCGCCTGCTGAAGCGGAGCCGGATTTTTCTCTATGGATTTACTAGTTTTAAGGAGTATCAGTACCGCGTTCTGGAAATGCTGATGCAGAACTGCGTGGAACTGTCTGCGATTCTGACCATCGGGGAGGACGGCGGAAACGGCTTGTTTCTGATGGCGGAAGGCACGGCTGCCCGGCTGAAGCGGATGGCGGCGTTGTATGGAATCGCATACGAAGAGTATACGGGGGACAGCATCGGGCGAAGAAAGGCGGCAGACCAGCTGCTGTATCTGGAGCAGTTTCTGTTCCGCTACCCGGCAGCGGGGCTGCGGGGAGACGATGGAGCAGCGGAGCTTGTGACAGCAGGAAATCCGGGGGAGGAAACGGAATTTCTGGTGCGAAGACTTCTGGAACTTGTGCGCAGTGAAAAACTGCGCTACAGTGAGATCGCGGTGATTACCGGAGATCTGTCGGTGTACGGCAGCCTGATTGGCGCGGCATTTGACAAGGCGGGGATTCCGTACTTTATGGATGAAAAGCGTCTGCTGTCCGGCAACCCGCTGGCGCAGCTTCTGGAAGAACTTCTGGATGTGCTGGAAGAAAATATGAACTATCAGTCGGTGATGGCACTGCTTCGCAATCCGCTGTTTCCGGCGGAGCAGGAGTCGTTGGATCTGCTGGACAATTACCTGGTTGCGAGCGGCGTGGAGGGGCAGAAGCGATGGAACGAGTTCTGGCCCTGGATGTACGGCGGCTGCACGGCGGCACGGCTGAACCGGATCAATGAAACAAGGCTGCAGATCTGCGGGCTTCTTGGGCCGCTCTGGGAGATCTGGCGCGGAGCACGGCCAGTCAGCGTAAAGACCGCAGTTGAAACGCTGGTGGCGTTTCTGCAGTCCGTGCATGCGCAGGAGAAGCTGGAAACGGAACGGGCGCGGTTTGAAGCGGAAGGCGATTTTATCAGGGAAAGCGAGTACCGCCAGGCATATGCGAAGGTGATGGATCTGTTTGATCAGATTGTACAGCTGATGGGAGATGAGGAGATGAAGCCGCAGCTGCTGATCGATACACTCCAGAGCGGATTTGAGGGGCTGAAGGTTGGTGTGATCCCGGTGACGTTTGATCGTGTTGTGGTCGGCGATCTGGTGCGCACCAGAATCCCGCAGGTCAAAGCACTGTTTCTGATCGGAGCCAATGACCGGGTGCTTCCGAAGGAGGCAGCGGAAGGCGGAATTCTGACGGATTATGACCGGGAGCTGTTAAAGGACGCGGGGATGGAGCTTTTGCCGACGGCGCGTGAGGAAGCGTTTTATCAGCAGGAGTATTTATACCTGATGATGACAAAGCCGTCAAAGCATCTGATTGTCAGCTGGAGTATGCAGAACCGTGACGGAAAGGAGATCCGCCCATCGTATCTGATCCGCGAACTGGAACGGCTGCTGCCGGATGTTCCGGTACAGACGGCAAAGGAGCTGTACGGCGGACTGAATGGGCTTACCGGCGCGGGTGACGGACTGGACATGCTGATTGAGGGGCTGCGCGGCTTTTTGGATGGAAAGGAAGAAACCTGGTGGCAGCCGCTGTACCGGTATTACTGCGGGCAGGAAGGCTATGGGACGCCGCTTCAGCAGATCCGGGACGGATTGTTTTATTCCTGGAGGACGGAGGCACTGGACCGGGAAATTGCGGAACGTTTATTTGAAGCGGAGAAGGCGAATCATGTGACGCGTCTGGAGCAGTACGCGAATTGCGCGTATGCCCATTTTCTGACATATGGTCTGAAGCTTCGCCCAAGGAAAGAGCATCAGCTGCAGGCAGCGGATTACGGCACCATTTTTCATCGGGCAATCAGCGGGTTCTTTCAGAAGCTGAAGGAGCAGAAGCTGGACTGGCGCGCGATGACGGCCGCGGTGCGGACGGAGCTTGCGGGCGAGTGCGTGCGGGAGGCGTTGCAGGAGTATGCCAATCCGGTGTTTGAAAGCAGCGCGCGCAGCCGGTACGCACAGACAAGACTGACGCGGATGACGGATCGGACGCTGTGGGCGCTGGGAGAGCAGTGGAAATGCGGTTCCTTCGACCGGATTCTGGATGAATATGTGTTTTCAGACGCCAGAGGAAACACGGTGCAGCTGCCGCTTGCGGATGGGCTGACACTGGCGCTGCAGGGGCGGATTGACCGGATCGATCTGCAGGAAACGGAAGACGCGGTTTATGTGAAGGTCATCGATTATAAGACCGGTCAGCAGAGCTTTGATCTGGGGCGTGTGTACCACGGACTGCAGCTGCAGTTGATTTTGTATCTGGAGGCGGCGATGGAAATGGAGCAGCGGATGCGTCCACAGAAGACAATTGTGCCGGCAGGAATTTATTATTACCATCTGAGTGATCCGCTTGTGGATGGAATGGGAAAAACGGAAAAGGAACAGGATGATCTGCGTCTGAAGTCCCTTCGCCTGGATGGACTGACCAATGAAGATCCGGCAGTTTACAGCCGGATTGATCCGTCTGGCGGGCGGGTTATCCGGGGGATGGAATCCAGGAAGGCAGGAGGTCTGAAGGCAGGCGCTCCGGCAGGTTCGGCAAAGCAGTTTGCGATGCTGCGGAATTACGCAAAGAAGAAGGCGGCAAAGCTGGCGGAGGCGATGTATCGTGGAGAGATTGACGCGCAGCCTGGCGAGTACGCGGGAACAGACGCCTGTGAGTGGTGTGAGTATCAGGCAATTTGCGCATTTGATCTGCGCACGGAAGGATGCAGGCGCAGACGGCTGGAGCGCCTGTCAAAGGATGATATCTGGAACCGGATCGATGAGGAGGAACAAAATGGCGGCAGTGTGGACAAAGGAACAAAAACAGGCGATTGACCTGCGGGACCGCAGCCTGTTGGTATCGGCTGCGGCCGGAAGCGGAAAAACGGCGGTACTGGTTGAGCGGATTGTGTCACTGATTACAGAGGGGGAGCATCCGTTGGATGTAGACCGGCTTCTGGTGGTTACATTTACCAATGCGGCGGCAGCCCAATTAAGAGAGCGTGTGCAGCAGGCACTGGAAAAACGGCTGGGGGAGGATCCGCAGAATCGGCATGTGCGCAGACAGCTGACACTGATCCGGCAGGCACGCATTACGACGATTGACAGCTTCTGCCTGTCCGTACTTCGGGAGCAGTTTCATCGCATCAATCTGGATCCATCGTTCCGGATTGCGGATGAGGGTGAGCTGCGTCTGCTGAAGGAAGATGTATTAAGCGCGCTGATCGAGGAAAAGTACGCGGAGGCAGATCCGACGTTTCTGGATTGCTGGGAAGCATATAATCCGGGACGGGACGACAACCGGGCAGCCGGCCTGGTTCTTGGGCTGTATGAATTTGCAATGGGAAATCCGCGCCCGTCTGACTGGCTGGACGCGTGCCGGGGCGCGTATCAGGCGTCAGACTGGGAAGAGCTGGAGCAGACTGCGTGGATGAAGGGCATGTGCCGCCGCGCCGCGCAGACACTGACGGAGCTTGCGGAGCAGTTCGGGCGGATCCGGCAGCTGTATGAAGCGGAAGATGAAATGGAAGCGTTTGCTGAAATTCTGAGGGACGAGGAGCATATGGTACAGCTTGCCGCAGAACGGGCAAAGGACGGAAGTTATCAGGAGATCCGCACCGCGCTTCTGCTGTTTCAGGCGGGCCGGAAACCGAGACGAAAAAAGACGGATCTGTGGGATGAGGCAAGGGCGAACGTTCTGTGGGAACAGCGGAAAAAGGCGAAGGATAGTCTGGATAAGCTGACGGAATGGTTTTCGGGTGAGCCGGAACTGATTCTGGAGCGGTATCAGCAGTCCGGGCGGCTGGCTGTACAGCTGATTGATCTGACAGGAGCGTTTATGGAGCGGTTTTCGCAGGCAAAACGGAAGCGCTGTCTGGTGGATTTCCATGATCTGGAGCATCTGACGGTGGAGATTCTTTCTGAAAAGACGGAACATGGCGAGAAACCGACCGAAACGGCAAAGGAGTACAAAGACCGCTTTGCGGAGATTATGATTGACGAGTATCAGGACAGCAATTATGTGCAGGAGCTGATCCTGAACAGCATTTCCAGGGAGCAGGACGGAAGGCCGAACTGCTTTATGGTCGGTGATGTCAAGCAGAGTATTTATCGGTTCCGCCTGGCAAGGCCGGAATTGTTTATGGAAAAATACCGTTCTTATACAATGGATGAAAGTCGCCATCAGAAGGTTGAACTGCACAGGAACTTCCGGAGCCGGGATACGGTACTTGAAGGCGTAAACTATGTGTTTCGGCAGATTATGCATGAATCACTCGGAAATGTAGAGTATGACGATGCGGCGGCACTCCATCCCGGCGCAGTGTTTGAAAAAGATCCGGTGGGACGGGCAGGCGGCCCGATCCGCCTGATGCTGCTCGATACTGAGCAGGCGGCAGCGCCGGAGGATGAGGAAGATGGCACGGAACAGAACACGGTGCAGGAAGCAGCGGGGCAGGATCAGACAGGCACAGCAGACGCAGTCGGAAAAGACAGAGCAGACGCGGCAGCAGATGGTACAGAGAAAATCCGGACAGACGCAGCGGGAAGCCTGCCGCAGTACAATACCAGAGAATGGGAGGCGGCTATGATTGCCGGAGAGATCCGCCGCATGACGGATCCGGAGCACGGGACGCAGGTATGGGATCCGGAGCTGTCGGCTTACCGGACGGCGCAGTACCGGGATATCACGATTCTGCTTCGGACGATCAGCGGATGGGCGGAGGATTTTGTGACTGTGCTTGCGGCAAACGGAGTCCCGGCAGCGGCAGAGTCGGGCAGCGGATATTTCAGCGCGCAGGAAGTGCAGACCGTTGTAAACCTGCTTCAGGTCATCAGCAATCCGATTCAGGACATTCCGTTAGCAGGCGTGCTTCATTCACCGATCGGCGGCTTTAACAGTGAGGAACTGGCAAGACTGAAGCTGGCAGTGAACCGCATCGCAGAGGAAGCAGGTGAGGGCGGAAATGGAGCTGTCGGAAACGATGCGGCGGAAGATACAGCGGCTGCGGAAGATGACGGGGGTATCGGTCCGGAGGACGGTCTGTATTATGTGCTGATGCGGTATCACCTGGAGCATCCGGATGATCCGCTTGGCAGGAAGGCAGCGGCATTTTTGAACCGTCTTGCGGATTACCGCGAGCGGGGCGGCTATCTGTCTATCCATGAGCTGATTGCATATATTATGGAAGAAAGCGGATATTACCGGTATGTCTGCGCGATGCCGGGAGGGGAGCGGCGGAAAGCGAATCTGGATATGATGCTGGAAAAGGCGCGGAAATTTGAATCAACCAGCTATCAGGGAGTGTTCCAGTTTGTCCGGTATTTAGAAAAGCTGAAAAAGTATTCGGTGGATTATCCGGAAGCAGCGACAGGGGAGAGCTTGAACGCGGTGCGCGTAATGAGTATCCATAAGAGTAAGGGACTGGAATTTCCGATTGTCTTTGTCAGCGGGCTTGGGAAAACATTTAACCGCCAGGATTCGAGGGCACGTGTTGTCCTTCATCCAGATTACGGGATCGGGACAGACGCAATTAACATAGAAGAAAGAACCATTGCGTCGACGCTGATGAAGCAGGTGCTTGCCAGAGAAATCACGCTGGACGGACTCGGCGAGGAACTGCGCGTGCTGTATGTAGCCATGACACGGGCCAAGGAGCAGCTGATTTTGACAGCTGCAGTTCCGTCGCTGATGGACAGGCTCTACGATATGCTGCATGAGGTACAGATGGACCGGAAGGAGATTCCATGGCTGCAGCTGACGCAGGCAGCCAGCTTTTTCGATTGGCTGGTTCCAGTGTTTGCCAAGCATCCCTGTTTTGATGAAATTTACCGGAAGCTGAAGATCCTGACAGGACAGCGTGCGTATGCGGCTGGAGCAGATGCGCCGCTTGCCGCGTCGCTGGTTACTGTCGGGGAATTGCAGACCGAGCAGGCAGCAAAACGGCTGGACAGTGCCTGGTACAGACGGCAGGTGGAAGCGGCAGGCAGTTCGGCAGAAAACGCTCCGGAAACAGCAGCGTGGATCCGCTCCCGCCTGGAATACGACTACCATTATGATGACATGTATCGGCTGGCGGCTTCTATGTCGGTATCAGAAATCAAAAAGCGGGCAGGTGATGATGATGGCAGCGCGGAGAGCGTCAGCCTGTTTTCCAGTCAGACAAAAGAAACAGCAGAGCTGCTTCCGGCGTTTATGAAGGGGGAAACCGAACTTCCGCCGGACCGCCGTGGAACGGTGTACCATTATCTATATGAACATCTGGATCCGTGCAGTGATCTGGATCCGCTGGAACAGATTGAACGGATGAAGCAGCGCGGCGTACTGACAGAGCAGGAAATTGATGCGGTAAACTTCAGTGAACTGGAACGCTTTTACCGGACGCCACTCGGAAAGCGGACGATCCGCGCGAGAGAGGAAGGCCGGTTCTATGCGGAGAGTCCCTTCAGCATCGGCGTAAGGGCATCGGAGATGAATCCGGACGCGCGAATCCGGCAGGACGGCTGGGTGCAGATCCAGGGAGTCATTGACGCATGGTTTGAGGAAGACGGGAAAATTATTCTTTATGATTACAAGACTGATCGGATTATGGGCGCGGACTGGGAGCAGATTCTGACCGCACGCTACCGTGTGCAGCTGAAATATTACCGGATCGCGCTGGAGCGGATGCTTGGACGGCAGGTGGATGAAATATATCTGTATTCCGTTTCCAGAGGAAAAGCGGTGAAGGTCGATACGGACCGGGGCTGAGAAACTGGCCCCGGCAGACCCTTTCATAAATTGTACGAAAATAAATACAAAAATAAATTGAAAAAAATACTTGCTTTTTCTACGATTATCTAGTATAATGCTTCTTGCTGTGACATGATAGCTATGAAGCGTGAGGTTGCTGCCGTATGGTACGGCAGGTTTTCCGTGGAGCGAATGTCAAGTTAGGAAACTGGCGACAAGTC
>CAJMMH010000103.1 GCA_905214365.1 uncultured bacterium | reverse complement strand
CGTAACCGCGCTTGTTCTAAGTCAGAGGCGTATCCGCCGATATTTTGTCCTGCCGCTTAAAGTGGCTGGGAAGCACGTGACTTTAGGCATGTGAGGTTCACGGAGGCGATGACCGGTGAGCAGCTTCTTTTAGCGGAGGTTTATCTGGTGGATGAAACCTGTTATTTCGGGATAGACTCAATGGTATCGGCGATTGCCGGAGATGAAATTGAGAAAAATCCGTTTTTTAAGGCTGCATATAACGGATGGATCAAGGATCACTGCATGACGTTAGAGCAGCTGAGGTCTCTGGTTTATGATCTGACCGGGATTCAGGTGGAAAATAAGCTGAAAATGCCGGGCGGCATGGACGCAGTTCTGTTCCTGATTGAGCCGGATCATCTGTTTGATCCAAAACTGTGGTCAGCAATCCGTGTATCGAAAGAGGATGACAATGCGGCGGTCTTTGCAATTGATGCCGATTACTTTGCGCAGCTGGTTGGAATTAATCCGGAACAGACGACGGCGGAACTGATGATATGGACCGATTCCAATGGAAATTACAGACTGAAGTTATCGGTATCCTTTTCGGCGGACGATGGCAATACGGTCTATGCAGAAATTACGGCGGATGCAGAGAAAATGGAAGAAAAGAACACGATCGAAGCGCCTTCGCTGCTTTTGACGGACGAGCAGGTGGAGCAGATCAAGCAGCTGGCGAAGGCATTAATGAAGTTTTGAGAAAACATGGAGGAGACAGGAAAAATGTGTACAGCAGCAACGTATCGTACCAAAGATTTTTATATCGGAAGAACGCTGGATTATGACAGCTCCTACGGCGAAGAGGTGACAATTACACCGCGCAATTATGTGTTTGACTTTCGGCAGGCAGGACGTCTGGAGGCGCACTACGCGATCATCGGAATGGCGCATATTGCAGGGACGTATCCTCTGTACTATGACGCGGTGAATGAGAAGGGGCTGGGAATGGCAGGCCTGAATTTTGCCGGAAACGCGTTTTATACGCCGGCAGAGGCTGGAAAAGACAACCTTGCGCAGTTTGAACTGATTCCATGGATTCTGGGCCGCTGCGCTACTGTTCGGGAAGTGCGTAAGCTTTTGGAGAGGATTCATATTACGGATGAGCCATTTTGTGAGGGGATGCCCGTTTCGCCGCTGCACTGGATCATCGCTGACGCACAGGAGGCGATTACCCTGGAGGCGGTGAAGGACGGAATGCATATCTACGACAATCCGGTTGGGATTTTGACGAACAATCCGCCGTTTGATCGTCAGCTGTTTCAGCTCAACCGCTACATGGGTCTGTCTCCGAAGCAGCCGGAAAACAGCTTCAGCAAGGCGTTGCCGCTTCAGACCTATAGCCGCGGCATGGGCGCGCTTGGCCTGCCGGGAGATCTGTCATCGGAGTCCCGCTTTGTTCGCGCGGCATTTGTAAAGATGAATTCATTGTCCGGAGATTCTGAGGAAGAGAGTGTCAGCCAGTTTTTTCATATCCTCGGATCGGTCGACCAGCAGAGAGGCTGCTGTGAAGTGCGGGAGGGGGCGTATGAAATTACCATTTATACGTCCTGCTGCAATGCGTCGAAGGGCATTTATTATTATACAACCTATGAAAATCATCAGATTACCTCTGTGGATATGCATCACGAAAATTTGAATGGAAACGTGCTGGTTCATTATCCGCTGATTACCGGCGAACAGATTTGCAGACAGAATTAAAATGTGTACTCTCGGAATCTCTTATGCACATGCCTTTGCGGTTGAGATTCCGAGAGCACATTTTAGAAAAAAGGAGAAACGATACAAATGAAAAACAGGAAACAGCTGGCGGCATTTCTTGCTGCCGGATCCGTACTTGCAGGAGCTGTTCCGGTATTGGCGCAGGAAAATATCCAGACACAGCCGAAGGAACCGCTGAATGTACATTTTATTGATGTCGGGCAGGGACTTGCTATTCTCGCTCAGGCTGGGGATGAAACGCTGGTTTATGACGGCGGAAACCGGGACGCGTCCTCCAAATTTGTCGCGTATCTGCAGGAAAAAGGCGTAGATAAAATCGATTACATGATTGCGTCTCATTATGATTCGGATCATCTGAGCGGACTGATTGGCGCGCTGAATGTGTTTGAAACCGATACGATTCTAGGCCCAGATTATGAACATGATTCCAAGCTTTATACCTCTTTCTACGATACAGTGGAAAAGCAGGGAAGGACGGTGGAATATCCGCAGCCGGGCTCTCAATATGAATTTGGCGAGGGAACGTTTACCGTGCTTGGGCCGGAGAAATGCACCGATGATTCCAACAACAATTCAGTCGTTGTTCGTTTGGATTATGGAGAGACGTCATTCCTGTTTACCGGAGACGCGGAGGCAGAAGAGGAAGCAGATCTGATTGCGTCAGGCGCAGATCTGGATTGCGATGTATTATCTGTTGGTCATCATGGTTCAGCAACGTCTTCCAGTTGGGATTTTATTGAGGCGGTGCTTCCGGAATACGCGGTGCGTTCCTGCGGACAGAACAATTCGTATGGCCACCCGGATCCGGATACACTGGAAAAGCTGGATTCCATTGAGGCACAGGTATTCCGTACCGACGAGCAGGGAACGATCATTGCGGTATCAGACGGAGAGACGATTTCCTGGAGCACAACGCCGTCTAATACGGAGCCCATGTATACGACTACAACGCTGAATGTGCGGGAGCAGCCCAATACATCCTGCAGCGTGATCGGAAAGCTGGATGCCGGAAGTAAGGTAGATGTGCTGGCTGAGGATGGCGGCTGGTCAACAATCAGCTATCAGGGCCTTACTGCTTATGTTGCATCAGACTATCTGATGGATGCGGCAGGATGGAAGACGATGCAGGAGCAGGCAGCGGCTGCGGAAAAGGCGGCTGAGTCGAGAGCAGCAGAGGAATCAAGAGCGGCAGAGGCGGCAGCGCAGGCAGCGGCGGAAGCAGCAGCGGTACAGGCCGCAGCTCAGGCTGCACAGACACAGCCGGCAGCTCCGTCCGGAAACATGGTATGGCTGTCAAGAACAGGTTCCAAGTATCACAGCAGAAATAACTGCGGAAACATGAATCCGGCAACTTCGTGGCAGGTAAGCGAATCAGAAGCGATCGCACAGGGCTATGGAAAGTGCAAGAAGTGTTGGTAATCAGGTTCAGTAAGAACTGAAAAACAAAAAGTGATAAAATTAAATAAAAAAGATGAAAAAGCGACTGGAAACGACAGGTTTCCGGTCGTTTTTTGTCTGTTGCGGAAGAATCAGGAAGATTGCTTTTCCTTGTGAAAACTGACAGAGGATGATATGTTTTTTCTGTAAATTTATTTCGGATTTTGTGCAGGAAAGTCGAAAGGGGGAGAGACAATGCTTGCAATCGGAATCACAGCAGGTGTGCTGCTCTGGACATTTGGGATGTGCCGGGCGGCTGCATTCGCGGATCAGCAAATGGAACGGACAATCGAATCGGGAAAGAAGAAGGCAGAAGCAGGGTAAAAAAGACGAAGTCCAGCAAAGTCTGCTGCAGCAGGCTTGTGGGAGTACGTGAAAGAATTAAGGGAAGAAAAGAAACGGGAGAAGGAGGGGAAGAGGATGTCTGTGTGCCATTGGAGAGGGCCTCCGCAAAGGACGAAGGGGCGGTTCAGACGGTCGCCAAGAAAAGCAGGGATTGGAAGCCGCTGTTTGGACGGGCATGAACAGCAGCGAACGGACAGACTGGAGCGTGTTTGAAAAAGGCTCTGGAAGCGGAGGATAGAGACGCATGAAACTCAGAAAAGAATCAGTACGGAAAAAGCTGACAGGTTTTGCGGCGGCATTGGGAATGCTGCTGCAGTCTGTCGGCGGCTATCCCGTTTACGCATCGGAGGAATTGCCTGGACTGCAGGCAGAAACAACACAGCACAGAGAAATAGAAAACGAAACAGAACCCGCGGATGAGATCAGATCCGGCCTGGAACCCGCGGACGACGCAGGCAGAGATGAAGATGAATCCGGGCAGGTTGTTGGAACAGATACCGGAGCAGATGAGGAAGAAATGCGTTCTGATGCGGAGGGTTCTTCCGGAGAAATGAGCGAGGATGCGTTTGGAGAAAAGAATGGGGATGCGGAGGACAGTGGGCAGACCGAAGACTGTCCGGAAAAGGAATCGAATCAGGAATATAGTCCAGCTGCGGATGATAAGAAACCGGATGAATCTGATAATACAGAGCGCGATACGGACGACGCAGGCATTTTTGATCTGGGTTCAATTTATATGCCGGATTCAATCTGGGCAGAGGGCGATGAGCTGGCAAGTGAGCAGGAAATACCATCCTGGCAGCCGAGGCTGTATCAGAATGGAACGGTGCGTTCTTCCAATACGGTAGAGGCAGCAGCGCTGATTCAGACACTGCTTGTCTGCCTGGGAGCGGGATACAGTCAGGAGGATCGGCTTGGGCCGGATTATTATGACTGCAGCGGACTGGTATTTGCCGCGTTTCGGACGCTTGGAATTTCCGGCAACGTGCCGCTGACGACAAAGGGCTGGGATGATCTGTGCAGTTCGATGAATGTGGGGGACACGGTTGTTTTCTCCGGAAGTGGCGGCAGCATGACCTATTGCCTGACAGCAAAAAATGTATCTATTCAGGATACGCCGGGAGCTGCGGCAGTTCCGGGTTCCATTATGATTTTTATTGAGCCGGGACAGAGCAGCGGACACGCGGCAGTTTCACTTGGTTGTTTTGCAAGACAGGATGAGGGGATTGATCCGGAGACAAATGGAATCGGAATTGAGCAGGCAACGATTGCAAAGGTGAAGGAGATTCTGGTGGCGCGTTACGGCGTGTCCAGAGCGATTCTGGATGGAACGAACCGTTTTTACGGCGGACCGAATGTATGGATGGACGCATTTTCTCTCGGAACGGATGTAAATCTCGGCGCAGCCGGATATTCCGGAGAGTATCAGCCGGTATTCCGGATTGACGCACTGAATACAGAGGCCGGAGTCAGCGTCAATAATCTGGCGACCGGAAAAAGCGGAACTACGGTACGCTACCTGCTTGAACCGGTGACACCGGTGAAAAAAGGAACGGTGAGCTTCCGGAAAGACGCGGTTCATACGAAGGAAGCGGCAATCGGGGGCGGCGTGTACGGTCTGTACCGGGACGCGCAGTGTACGGATAAGGTAACGGAATTTACAACAGCGGCGGATACGGAGATTACGCTGGAGCTGGACGAGGGAACCTATTACTGCAGGGAGGAACGGGCGCCGGCTGGCTTTGAAGCAAATCCGGCGATTGTGATTACGATCTCAGCAGAAGCCTCACAGACAGTTGCAATTGTCCTGAAGGAAGAAGAGTGGTCTGCGTCAGTTACAGTAAAAAAGCAGGATTCAGAAACCGGCGGGCTGCTGACCGGCGCAAAATTTGCTCTGTCAGAATGGAGCGAAAAGAAGGGCGCGTATGTGCAGGCCGGTATGCTGAAGGAAACAAAAAACGGCATTTATCAGCCGGGAGAATGGGTGTGCGGAGCAACGAATCAGAAAATTACAGATGGAATGCTGTATTACACGACAGATAATAAGGGAAAATTCCGTGTGGCAGAGACGAAGAATCCTGCTGGATACAGCGGGAACTGGATGAAGGATTTTACACTTTCCCAAAAGGGAGCGGAGTTTGTATGGACGGCGGACAATACGCCGGAAGAAGGAACGATTATCATTTATAAAGAAGGAACCGGAAGGGACGGAAAGCTGCATCCGCTTGCGGGAGCGGTATTTGGCGTTTTCTGTTCCAGAAAAGAAGCGGAGTCCGCATCCTGGGAGACAAGAAACACAGCGGCTGCTTTGCTTACGACAGGAACTGACGGAAAAGCGGTATCCGGAAAGCTTGCGGCTGGAAACTACTTTATAAAAGAATTGAAAGCGCCGGACGGTTATCTGCTGGATGATACGATATATGAAAACTGTGCGGTAGGAAAAGGCGAGTCGGTGACAGAGGTGACAGCAAAACCGAATCGTCCGGTATCCGGAAAAATTTCATTGAAAAAGGTTGACGCGGAAACGGATGCTGCTTTAAATGGAGCTGTATATACGGTTTACAGGGACGCGGCCTGTACGAAGGAGGCGGCGAGGATTGAGGTTGTGCGCGGCGCGGGAGAAGCAAACGTGCCGTGGGGAATCTATTGGGTCAGGGAGACAAAGGCGCCGGATGGTTACTGTCTGGATCCAACGGTTTACGGTCCGTATCAGACTGGAGGAACCGATAAAGAGGTGGTGCTTCCGGTCATCCGGGAAGAGGTGCAGCACATTATGATATCCATTGAGAAGCAGGACGCGCAGACCGGAAAAATACCGCAGGGAGAGGCATCGCTTGCAGGCGCTGTTTTTGCGCTGAAAGCGGCTGCGGACATTGTGCATCCGGATGGGATGACCGGAATGCTGTACCGGAAGGGAGACCTTGTTGCCGAGTTAGTCACCGATGCGGAGGGAAGAGCCTCTGTTGATCGCGACAGCAAAGGAAACCCGCTGTATTTTGGTACATATGAGCTGACTGAGACAAAAGCGCCGGCAGGGTACGTCCGGGATACAGAACTGCATCTGGAAATTTCTGCCGTTTACAATCCGGATAAGGCAGAGCAGAAGATGGTCTATGTATTTGCGGGAACGGTTTCGGACGACGTCATTCGTCAGCGCGTGATCCTGCACAAGATTTCGGATGCGCATACAGAACCGGCAGAGGAGCTTTCCGGAGTTGGATTCCGGTTCTATTCCGCGAAAAAGCTGTGCGAGGCAAATGGTGTGGATAGCTGCTATGAGCTGCCGCAGAAAAACGGCGTGTGGGATCTGGAGGCAATGAAGCTGGAGGGCTGTGAGACGGTGATCGGCGAACATGGAGAAACTGAGCTGTTTACGGACCGTCATGGAAAAATCAAAACGATTCCGTTGGTATATGGAATGTACCTGATTGTGGAATCGACGCCTGCGGACGGATTTCAGGCAGGAATGCCATTTCTGATTCAGGTGCCGACGGTACTGACAACCGATGAGAACGGACAGGAATTTGATCTCCATGAGATTGATTATCTTCCCAAAGAGGCAATGGAAATCCCAGTGATTAACTGGCCGGCTAAAGCATATCTGCAGATTGAAAAACTGGACGCAAAGACCGGGGAACGGATTCTTCAGGCGAATACGGAATTTCAGATTCTGAAGAAGGACGGAACGCCTGTCACGCAGATCGGATGGGATGGAGTCAAAGAGTATAAGACAGATCGTTTCCTGACAAACGGGGAAGGATGGCTCAGAACCTGGCAGCCGTTGGCGGCAGGAACCTATCGAATCCGGGAAACCAGCGCGCCGGCAGGTTACCAGAAGGGCAAAGATGTTATCGTAGAGATCCGGGAAAACGGAGGAACCTATCAGGATGGAGAGGAAATCTATCCGTGCGCGCGCGGATATACGGTAAGCGGTGATGCTGTTCTTACGGTACCGGTAAAAGATGAACCGGTCCGCACAGAATTTTCCAAGACTGATATTACAAGCGGAGAGGAAATTTCCGGCGCAAGGCTGCAGATCTGGAACCAGGATGGAGAGTTGGTGAGTGAATGGGTGACGGACGGCACGCCGCATCGTGTGGATCGTCTTCCATCCGGAACATATACGCTGCGTGAAATTCAGGCACCGACCAAGCAGGGATATGTGCGCGCGGAAGACGTTTTATTTACCGTGGAGGAAACCGGGGAAATTCGTCGTGTAGAAATGAAGGATGATTATACAAAGGTGGAAATTTCCAAAACGGATCTGACAACCGGCGAGGAGCTGGAGGGAGCAAAGCTCCAGATTCTGAATCCGCAGGGCGAGCTTGTCGCAGAATGGGTAACAGACGGGACGCCGTACCGGATTGATTATCTGGAACCGGGCGACGGCTATACGCTTGTGGAAATTCAGGCGCCGGATGGCTATGAACTGGCGGAGCAGGTGATGTTTTCTGTTCCGGAGACAGGAGAGCTGATCCGTGTGGAGATGAAGGACCGCCAGGATCATGGAGAGATCGTACCGACCGAACCAGATGAGACGGAATCAATAGAACCGGCTGAAACAGAGCCGACCGGACCGGAGATGCCGACCAAGCCGGAAGCGCCCGGAACCGAACCATCCACCGAAGCAGGAAAGACAACGGAACCGAAGATTCTTGGCATTGAAGATTTCAGCGGGTATACCGGAACGCTGCTGATCGGAAGCGGGATATTTACGCTTCTTGCAGCGGCTGCGCTGTGGATGCTGCGCAGAAAACGCGGATGACGGGACAAAGGGCTCTGATGCTGTCTGCCTGGCTGTTTGCGGCGGCCGGGCAGACAACTGCGGGGCAGGAAGCGCAGATCCGGACAGAAAACTATACGTATCTGGCTGATACGCCGGATGAGCACTGGTCGTATCCGGATCAGGTGATCTGGCAGAATGAGATCTGGACACTTCAGAACGTCACCTATCAGGCTGAAGCGCTGACAGAACGGATTTTGTTAAACAGGAGCGGGAGAAGCAAAGAAGAAGCACATATTCCGGAACCGGAACTGATATGGGACGGAAAAAGTTATCAATATGCGGAAAGCAGCCAGAAAACGGAGAAGGAAGCCGACAGAAGCAGTCCGATTATTGTTCAGAAGGAACGGATGGAGGGGGAAAACGTGCCGGAAACGATAGACGTTTCGGTGTTGGATCCACTGACTTCGGAAATAGTTTCTGCTGAGGTGAAAAGAGCCGGTGAAAAAAAGATCGGCATCGGATGGAAAACGGGAGCATTGACCATTCCCGTGATCTGCTATAATTATGAAAATTCCAGCGGAACTTATGAACAGAACGGCGAACTTGTGACATTGAACGGGGATTCACCGACT
>CAJMMH010000102.1 GCA_905214365.1 uncultured bacterium | reverse complement strand
GTGAGAAAAGTTGAAGCGGGCAACATTCATGCCGTTCTTAATCAGTGCCGCCATCACCTCTCTGTCATCGGTATTCGGTCCCATCGTGCAGACAATCTTTGTTTTCTTCATATAAATAAAATCCTCCATATTTAATAATGTATCCATCGGAATCTGGGCAAAAGATACCGCAAATTGGGGCGTGCAGATTGCGGGAATGATTTTTCAGACATGCTCTAGCCCAGCCGCCAGAAAATCAGCCATAAAAGCAAGTACAGAAAAGGCTCTGAAAGTACATAATGTTACTGCTTTGCCTGATCGGGCGTTTTGATATGAATATGCGTATACAGATGCTCATTACAGTACTCATATGCGCCTGCGCACTTGGAGCAGTAACGGAATTCCAGTTCCGGATGATCCTTGTCGGTTCTTCCGCAGACGGTACACTTATGAAGCGGCTTTCCGGACACCTTGCCCGGTCCCTGGTTCATCCGCCGCTTAAATTCATTGCGGCGAAGCACATCCTTCGGATTGTAGTGGAACGAATTGCGGTTGACAACCAGATACAGCAGGAAATTCAGCAGTGACATGACAATCATAACCCTTGTCACAATACCTCCCTGAACTGCCTCCACCACCAGAAACGCGGCACTGAATGCAGCCATCCACTTTGCTTTAACCGGAATCACGAAAAACAGAAGGAACTGGGAATCCGGGTAGGTCATGGCAAGCGCCAAAAACAGAGACATATTCAGATAGCTGGTTGACATCGTATACAGATTGATGCGGAAAATGGCATAGAGAAGAACTCCGGCAAGGATGTGGCCGAGAATACCTGTGAAAATATACAGATTAAACCGGAATGCTCCCCAGGTACGCTCCAGTGTATTGCCGATGGAATAATACACAAGCGCATACAGCAGAAACGACAGCATATTACTGTCAAACGGAAACATCATAAACGTAACCAGACGCCAGATCTGCCCATGGAGAATCGCTTCCATATCCCAGCAGATATATAGCAGAAGCTGCGGCTGCAGCTGTGAAATCAGGAAACCTACTGCATTAATGATAATCACATACAGCATCAGATTGGGAATCGCGTAGCGCCCGAACTTCTGCTCCAGTTTGTTGATAAACTTCATTCTATTCCTCCTGTATTAAAATTCCGCTGAATTTTCGGCGTCGTTTTCCCGATGACCGCGCCAAAAAACCCACTGTAAGTATAATTTTTTCCGCATAGTTTGTCAAATGCTTTTTAGCGGCCTTGCGTCCCGTATTTCAGCCGTTTTATGACAAAAATTTCACATGCCTAGAGCGTGTTTCTGGCTGTTTTTCAGATTCCATATCAGTTTCTGTTGATTTTCCCGGCAAAAAACAGTATACTGTAATGTGCGTTTTATTGCGCATTTCTATTCTGATGTACTCCCGGAATCTTTTTCACGCTCCTGTTCACATAGTTCAAGCAGGAACGATCTGTTCCGGATATGCATTACGGTGCAAAAACAGTTTTGCTTTTTTCTTTTTTCTGAGCGTCTATCCCTCAGTCAGTACAATGGCTCTTCACAGTCCGTTTTTCTGCCTGCTGCAAACTCTGACGCGCGAAAAGATCTTATTTATTTAAAGGAGAGGATTTTTATGACATCACTGCAGACGCAGACCTGTTACACCCTCGGAGTTGACATTGGTTCTACCACGGTTAAAATCGCCATTCTTGATCCGGACGGGGCAATTGTTTTCTCCGATTACGAACGGCACTTTGCCAACATTCAGGAAACCCTCGCGTCCCTGCTTCAGAAAGCATATGACAAGCTTGGTCCGATGGATCTGTATCCAACCATCACCGGTTCCGGCGGCCTTGCTCTTTCCGGCCGTCTCGGCATTGACTTCGTTCAGGAAGTTGTTGCCGTTGCCACCAGCCTGAGGGATTACGCTCCTCAGACCGATGTTGCAATTGAGCTCGGCGGCGAAGACGCGAAGATCATTTATTTTACCAACGGAATTGACCAGCGCATGAACGGAATCTGCGCCGGCGGTACCGGTTCCTTTATCGATCAGATGGCTTCCCTCCTTCAGACAGACGCTACCGGTCTGAATGAATATGCGAAAAATTACCGGGCAATTTACCCGATTGCCGCGCGCTGCGGCGTTTTTGCCAAAACCGATATCCAGCCTCTGATCAACGAGGGCGCCTCTAAAGAGGATCTGTCCGCTTCCATCTTTCAGGCAGTTGTCAATCAGACAATCTCCGGTCTTGCCTGCGGAAAGCCGATCCGCGGAAACGTAGCGTTCCTCGGCGGTCCGCTCCATTTCCTCGATCAGCTCCGTGCTGCGTTTATCCGTACGCTAAATCTGACCGGTGACGCAATCATTGCACCGGAGCACTCTCATCTGTTTGCCGCAATCGGCGCTGCAATGAACAGCAAAAAGCAGAAATCCGTTCCGATTACTGATCTGATCAGTCAGCTGAAAAAAGGCGTTTCCATGGATTTTGAAATCAAGCGCATGGAGCCGCTGTTCCAGGATGAAGCGGAATATCAGGCATTTCTGAATCGCCACTCCATACATACTGTGAAAAAGGCAGAACTGACTGATTACCACGGCAAATGTTTCCTCGGCGTAGACGCCGGTTCCACTACAACCAAGGTGGCTCTCGTCGCGGAGGACGGCACGCTTCTGTATTCCTTTTATAACAGCAACAACGGAAGCCCGCTTTCCACGACCGTCCGCGCAATCCATGAAATCCATGACATTCTTCCGGAAGACGCAGAGATTGCCTACTCCTGCTCCACCGGATACGGCGAAGCGCTGATCAAAGCTGCCCTGATGCTTGATGAAGGCGAGGTAGAGACTGTTGCTCACTACTATGCAGCCGCGTTTTTCCAGCCGGACGTTGACTGCATCCTTGATATCGGCGGCCAGGACATGAAGTGCATCCGGATCAAGAACCAGACCATTGACAGTGTACAGCTGAACGAGGCATGTTCTTCCGGCTGCGGTTCTTTTATCGAAACCTTTGCCAAGTCTCTGAACTACTCGGTTGTTGATTTTGCTAGGGAAGCTCTGTACGCAAAGAACCCGATTGATCTTGGAACCCGCTGTACAGTATTTATGAACTCCAACGTCAAGCAGGCACAGAAGGAGGGCGCTACCGTTGCTGATATTTCCGCCGGTCTTGCTTATTCTGTCATTAAAAACGCGCTGTATAAGGTTATCAAGATTAACGACGCTTCCGATCTTGGAAAGCACGTGGTCGTTCAGGGAGGAACCTTCTATAACGACGCAATTCTGCGCAGCTTCGAGCGGATCTCCGGCTGCGAGGCAACCCGTCCGGATATCGCTGGAATCATGGGCGCGTTCGGCGCTGCTCTGGTTGCGAGAGAGCGCTACCAGATGGCCGGATGTCCGAAAACAACAATGCTGTCGCTGAATGATATTCTGACGCTTCAGTACACGACAAAGCTTACCCGCTGCCAGGGATGTACCAATCACTGCCTGCTGACGATCAACCGTTTCAGCAACGGCCATCAGTACATCTTCGGAAACCGGTGCGAACGTGGTCTTGGCCGTACCAAAAAGAAGGAAGAAATTCCAAACCTGTTTGAGTACAAATACAAGCGTATTTTTGATTATGAACCGCTCTCCGAAGATGAGGCAACACGCGGAACTGTCGGAATCGCCCGTGTCCTGAACATGTACGAAAACTATCCGTTCTGGGCCGTTTTCTTCCGTCAGCTGAAGTACCGTGTGGTACTCTCTCCCACTTCCAGCCGCAAGATCTACGAAATGGGAATCGAGTCCATCCCAAGTGAATCGGAATGCTATCCGGCAAAGCTCGCGCACGGACATATTGCATGGCTGATCAAAGAGGGCGTGAAGTTTATCTTCTATCCGTGTATTCCGTACGAGCGTACCGAGTTTGACACGGCACAGAACCACTACAACTGCCCGATGGTTACTTCCTATGCGGAGAATATCAAGAACAATGTGGAAGAACTCAAGAGCGAGCATGTTACCTTTATGAATCCGTTCCTGGCGCTGACCACGGAGGAGACCGCTCTCTCCCGCCTTGTGGAGGAATTCGGCACGCTCGGCATTCCGGAAGATGAGATCCGCGACGCGGTTCATGCCGGATGGGCAGAAATGGAGCGCTGCCGCGAGGATATCCGCGATAAGGGCGAAGAAACGCTCGCATGGATGAAGGCAAATCATAAGCGCGGTATCGTGCTTGCCGGTCGTCCATACCATGTCGATCCGGAAATTCACCACGGCATCCCGGAAATGATTACTTCCTACGGCCTTGCTGTACTAACTGAGGATTCTGTATCGCATCTTGGTCATCTCGACGGCCGCCTGATCGTCATGGATCAGTGGATGTATCACTCCCGTCTGTACGCGGCCGCGCAGTTTGTCCGCACGCAGGATAACCTGGATCTGATCCAGCTCAACTCCTTCGGCTGCGGCCTTGACGCGGTTACTACTGATGCCGTTAATGATATTCTGACAAAGTCCGGAAAGATTTATACTGTCCTGAAAATTGACGAGGTCAACAACCTCGGCGCAGCCCGGATCCGCATCCGTTCGCTGCTGTCCGCGATCCGTGTGCGTGAGCAGAAGCACATTGAACGCAAGGTAGTATCCTCCGCGTATAACCGAAAGCTCTTTACAAAAGAGATGAAAAAGGATTATACCATTCTCGCTCCGCAGATGAGCCCGATCCATTTTGATCTGCTTCAGGCCGCTCTGCAGGCTTCCGGCTACCACGTTGAAATCCTGAAAGAAAGCCGTACAGCCGTTGATGTCGGACTGAAATACGTCAACAACGATGCCTGCTATCCGTCTCTGATTGTTGTCGGCCAGATTATGGATGCGCTTCTTTCCGGCCGGTATGACCTGAATAAGGTTGCGATCTTTATGACCCAGACCGGAGGCGGCTGCCGTGCCAGCAACTATGTCGGCTTTATCCGCCGCGCGCTTGAAAAGGCCGGTATGGAACAGATTCCGGTTATTTCCGTCAACCTGAGCAAGCTTGAGGCAAACCCCGGCTTTACTTATACGCTTCCGATGGCAATCCGCGCCATCCAGGCAATTGTCTATGGAGATGTCTTCATGCGCACGGTCTACCGCATGCGTCCTTATGAGAAGGTAAAGGGAGCAACTGATGCCATTCATGAAAAGTGGAAGCGAATCTGTATCCGCGATCTGCAGCGGACGCCGAGCATGACTCGCTTCAATAAGATTCTGCGCGATATGATCCGCGACTTTGACCGGATCGAAATTGACGAAACGTTAAAGAAGCCGAGAGTCGGAATTGTCGGAGAAATCCTGGTTAAGTTCCTTCCACAGGCAAACAACCATCTGGTTGAACTGCTGGAGCGTGAAGGCGCAGAGGCAGTAATGCCGGATATGCTCGATTTCTTCCTGTACTGCTTCTACAACAGCAACTTCAAGGCAGACAAGCTCGGTATGAAGAGCTCGACTGCCAAGCTGTGCAATGCCGGAATCGCACTCTTAGAGTATGTCCGCAAAGCGGCCCGAAAGGAATTTGAAAAGAGTAAGCACTTTACGCCTCCGGCTCATATCACTGATCTTGGTCGTATGGCTGACGACTTTGTTTCGCTTGGAAACCAGACTGGCGAGGGCTGGTTCTTAACCGGTGAAATGCTGGAGCTGATCCACAGCGGCGTCAACAACATCGTCTGCACGCAGCCGTTCGGATGCCTGCCAAACCACATTGTAGGTAAGGGCGTTATTAAGGAGCTGCGCCACGCGTACCCGAACTCCAACATTATTGCGGTTGATTACGACCCAGGAGCATCTGAAGTAAACCAGCTGAACCGTATCAAGCTGATGCTCTCCACCGCCCAGAAAAATCTGGAACAACAGACTGCCGGACAGGCATCTGATATATCCTGATAACCGGAGGCTCCATGAAACAGAACTATCGTTTTACCATCCGCTACGATGGAACCCGTTACAGCGGATGGGAACATCAGAAAAATACAGATGCAACCATTCAGGGAAAGTTAGAAAGCGTCCTAACCCGGCTGTGCGGATATCCGATCACCGTGATCGGCGCTGGACGCACCGATGCCGGTGTTCACGCGCTTGCCATGACCGCCAATGCCCTTCTAGAAGCACCGAACGGCCAGCCGCCTCTGAACGCGGAGTCGGTATGCAATTACCTGAACACATACCTTCCGGAGGACATTGCGGTTCTTGAAGTCTCCAGGGCTTCAGACCGCTTTCACAGCCGGTTCAACGCGTCCGGAAAAACCTACCGCTACACTTGCTACGTCGGTTCCTCCAAACCAGTTTTTGATCGCAAATATGTTGCGATTCTTGACCGGCAGCCTGCACTTGCGCCAATGGAAGAAGCCGCGTCCCTGCTGACCGGAACCCATGACTATGCCAGCTTCTGTGGAAATGCGCATATGAAAAAATCAACGGTACGGACGGTTGATTCTATCCGGATCAATCAGAAAGGCGAGCTTTTAACTTTTACCTTCCACGGAGACGGTTTTCTCCAGAATATGGTTCGCATCCTGGTCGGAACACTGCTTGATGTCGGCTTCGGAAAAACAGTCGCTTCGGATATGCCGCAGATTCTCGCGGCAAAGACCCGCAGCGCCTCCGGTCCGATGGCTCCTGCCCAGGGATTATGCCTGGTTTCTGTGGACTACAATTAATTGCCGTCTGCATATCTTTACAATCAAGGAAGTCCCCTGCTTCAATTGCGAATATCCGCTTGACTATAAAAATGTGCCGCGTATCATTCCCGTCGGCAGATGCCCGTTTCCGTTTTTCCCGGAAAGCAGCATCCGCCGCGTCTGCAATGATACGCGGCACATTTTATGTTTTATTCTCTAGAGCGTGTTTGAAAAAGGCTTTCTGCAAGATGTGCAAAACCTCCCGCAAATCGGAGCGTACAGATTACGGGAATGATTTTCAAACACGCTCTAATTCATTAATCTAAATGGAATACCTTCTGAAGATCAATGGATACCGGGCTGTTGTCTGGATTGGTCTCCATGATATCTGCCATGAAATCCCACCACTTTCTGTTGATCGCAGTATCTGCTCCCTTGCTCCAGAGTTCCTCATCCTCAATCTCGATATAACCAAACAGCGTGTTAGTCTCCTTATCAAGGAAAATGGTGTAATTCTTTCCGCCGTGCTCATGGATCATATCCTTCATCTCCGGCCAGAGCTGGTTATGGCGCTTCTCATACTCCTCTGCCATACCTTCATAAAGCTTCATTTTAAAACCCTTAATCATGTGAATGCCTCCCTGTTTTTTCATGTCCCCTCCGGAACCTCGCTGTACCAGAACTGCGTGAGTACATTCCGGCAGTTTTTCTGCCTAGAGCATGTTTGAAAAAGCTCTATTTTTTTTCTTATCTTAACACAGGACCGCCGGAAAGTCAATGCTCCTGATTTTCCCAAACCGTATTTACGCCATGCAAAATGTTACTCCAGACCAGCTTCCTTTCTTGCCTTTCGGACCGCTGCCTCCAGGTTATCTCCGGCGCGCTCCATCGCGTCAAAAATTTCCTTCTGTTCATCCTGACGGCCGGCCGGTTTGCTCGCTCCGGTCATTGCGCCCACGTTTTCATCCGGAACGAGTTCCGCGCGGGTATGGAAATCAGTTTCAAAGGTTTCCGGATCCAGATTCTTCAGATTTTCAGCAATGAACTTTGCGAACAGCCAGGAACCGTACTCGTTCGTATGCGTCATATCACCCGGATGGAAGTATACACGGCTCGCCTCTTTTCCGTTCTCCTGAATCAGCTGCATCGCATAACGATGCAGATCAATCACAGGGACTCCTGTTTCTTCGCCCACTTCAAACACTGCTTCCGCATGCTCTTTCAGCAGATCATTGTAGGCTCCGTCTTCCTTCCAGGTATTGCGGGCTAACGGCGTTACCAGAATCGGAATACCGCAGCAGCCCCGGATTTCATTGATATAACGGAGCAGATTCTCCCGATAGCCGGTCTTTGCCTGCAGATGCGCAAGCTTCTGGTCGTTGTGTCCGAACTGAAGCAGGCAGAAATCACCGGGCTTCATCTGATCCGTTACAATCCCATAATGTCCCTCATTGCGGAACGTTTCTGTCGTCAGTCCACTATGTGCCTGGTTGTCAACAGCTGCATCGCTTCCAATGAAATATGCCAGACACTGTCCCCAGGAACTGAAACAGCCGCCTGGCTGATACGGCTTCGGACAGCTCTGATCAGTAACCGTAGAATCGCCTGCCAGCCAGATCGTCGGAAGCTTGGTCGGCGAAAGCTTTTCTGCTGCCATCTTTACTGATGCGATATGGTCCGCATCCTCACAGGCAATCGCAAAACCAATCTTCGTAATCGCCATCCGATCCTTGTGAAAACGGGGAATGATTTCTCCGAAATGAAGATAGCAGGTTCCCTCAATAATATCGCCTGCCTTACAGCTTCCAAACCACAGCAACTGCTTGCGCCCGGCAAACACAAACAGAGAATCTGAAGCCTCCTTCATCTGAATCCGGTACGTTACCGAATAAATTCCCTCTCCATCCGCCGGTGCGTAATAGTCGGAAACAGCAAGCCCGGCAGCGCCTGCTTCTCCTTCTTCAAAACCGTCTCCGAGCTCCGGAATATACGTTTCTGCTTTTGTATCCAGTCTGTAAATCATCGTATCTGCCTTTCTGCTCTTCCATTTTTTTACGGTACCTTTTGCTGTACCCGATAAGTCCCTTCCCGTTCGCAGACCAAGTGGGCGTACCGTAACCCGGATTCATCCTGCCATCTATCATACTATACTTTTCCAGACTTCACAAGCCAGAATTATCCCGGTTTCTGTTAAGATCGTTCGTTACTGTTCACGCTACGCTCGAACAGTAACGGATTTTGCCGATGCTTCGCATGC
>CAJMMH010000101.1 GCA_905214365.1 uncultured bacterium | reverse complement strand
CAGCTCGACCAGCATGCGCTTCTGCTCTTCTGTTACCTCTATCATCATAAAATTAAAATCTCCTGTATTTTCACTTCCGCTGTCAAGCCAAAACGACGGCGGCTTCGCTTTTCCCTTCCTGCTGATGTTCCGCAAGAAGAAACCTTGAGTGCCTTTGTTTCTTATAAGACGAAAAAAGACTGCCGCAAACACGACAGTCCTTCGTAATATGCGCGGCACAAACCACAGCACAATTGCGCAAACGGCGCAAAGCCGTTTGCATCAGAAATTCAGGTTTAAAATAACTGCGAGTACCAGGAACAGAATGCCAAGAATCATCGTCAGTTTCTCAAGCTTTCCTTCCATGGAACGTCCTTTATTCTTTCCCCAGTAAGTTTCAGCCATGCCTCCGATTGAGCCAAGTCCTGCTGACTTACCTTCCTGCATCAGTACTGTTACTGTAAACACAACGCAGACAATCATAAAAATAACTGTCAGAACAGCGCGTAAAGCCTCCATATCCACACCTCCTATGGCTATCATAAGCATGGTATCATAATTTTCCAAAAAGATCAACTGTTTTTTATCGAATCCGCTTCATTTCATCGCAGATCTCCCGGATATCCGGCTCCACAATGCCTTCCTTTTGTCTGCGCTTCAGTTCTTTTTTCCGCAGGCGGCGCTGATTCCACAGATAATTAATCTCACCGCCGATCAGAATGATATTCATGCAGATAAACAGCCAGATAATTGCGCTGACAAGCGTTGCCAGACTGCCGTACATATAGGAATACGAAGAAACACTCTGCAGATATCTGGCATACACATTGGAGAAAATATACCAGGCAGCTGTTGCGAACAGCGCTCCCGGCAGCTGATGCAGAAAGAACGTGCGGTTTGCCGGGAAAACCTGATATACACCGGAAACAAAGACAGCAACCACACCAAGCGCAGACAACGTGCGGATCCACATAATCTGCTTTTTCCAGTCTGTCAGAGACGGAACCTCACGGATCAGCCAGTCCTGCAGGTTATGACCAAATACAAAGCAGACCATGCTGACTAAGAGAACAAGAATCAGGATCAGCGTATACAGCAGGCTGATCAGGCGAAGTGATACCCAGTTCCGGCGTGCCTTGCTCCGGTAAGCATCGTTCACTCCGCGTACCAGCCACGATACACCGGAGGATGCGGACCAGAGCGTCAACACAATTGTCAATGACAAAACAGAACCATTGATTGATTTCGGATAGATCTCTTCAACAATTGTCTGCGCCAACGGGTAAAAATTGTCTGGAAGGACAGACTGCATCAGCTGCAGCATGTCATCAAAGGTAATCGGGAACAATGGAAGCAGCGTAAGAAGTACCATCAGAAGAGGAAAAATTGAAATACAGAGAAACAACGTAATGGTCGCCGCATTGGTCATAATTCTGGCATCGTCATATTCCTTTTTACAGAATCCGCCCCATTTTTTACAGAAAACCACAATTGCTTTTCCTATGATTCTTGCCTTTTTCTGCACCTGCTGTCTGGTTTCCTGATCCATGTGTTCCCTCCTTTCCGCTGACATATTCCCCTGAAATTGCATAATGCCTGACTCTGCAGCTGACTTCTTTCTGCCTGAAAGTCGTCCGGTTCCATCCAAAGCTCGGTCAAGCGGATATTCGCAATTGAAGCAGGGGACTTCCTTAATTTGTTAAAAAGGCTTTCTTCAAGATGTGTGTCACAATTTTCAGATCAGTTTTCAGATTTCCTGCTTTTCAACAATATTCTGCGCGTTTTTGAAGATACTGTATCCCGGAACAAAGCCGCGTACCGATGACAGCGGATAAATATTGCTGTGAGAGCCAATGATCGTTCCCGGATTCAGTACGCTCTGACAGCCGACTTCCACTTCATCTCCCAACATGGCTCCCATCTTTTTCAGCCCGGTTTCAAACCGTTCTTCACCAGCCTTTACAACAACCAGTTTCTTATCAGATTTTACATTAGACGTGATGGATCCAGCGCCCATATGAGATTTGTAGCCAAGGATAGAATCTCCGACATAATTGTAGTGCGGAACCTGAACCTTATCGGATAGAATTACATTTTTCAATTCGGTGGAATTGCCGACAACCGCGCCCTTTCCGACAATCGCATTGCCGCGGATAAACGCGCAGTGGCGAATCTCCGCTTCTTCATCAATGATGCACGGACCCATGATACATGCGGTTGGCGCAACCTTCGCGGAACGGGCAATCCACACCTGATCGGAAACCTGCTCAAACCGGTCTGCCGGAAGCTCAGCTCCCTTTTTCAGAATATAATCATGAATCAGAGAAAGCACCTGCCAGGGGTACTCCTTAGAAAAAAGGAGCTCCTCTGCCATTGAATGTCCTCTGGAAAATAATTTCTCTGTTGTAATCGCTTTCATTATAGATCCTCCCATATTTACTAGAGTATGTTTGAAAAAGGCTTTCTGCACGATATACGTCACAATTATAAAGTCCGGGAATCTTCGATGGCGGTTCATTTTTCTGCTCTTCCGGTATAAAATGGTTCAAACGCCGTAAACTGCCACCGAATCTGATCCGGGTTTGTCACCTGCTTCACGCCCTGCGTCCGGGTTACTACAAAACGCTCCAGCTTCTGCATGTACTCGTCCGGCGTAATACTTCCCTCCGCGACGTAGGTAAGTCCTTTCTCCCAGCTGGCCGTCAACTCTGGATTGAGCAGCTGACGCATCGATGCCTGGACAACCTCATAAACTGCCTCACCAAGCTTCTGCGGTGTAATTACCTGTGTTTTCTGGTTCAGCTTCAGGTACTGGATACTGACTAGCTTTTTCAGGATCTCCGCTCTTGTCGCGCTGGTCCCGATTCCGCTGCCGCGGATCTGCGCTCGAAGCTCTTCGTCCTCAATCAGCTGACCGGCATTTTCCATTGCAAGGATCAGCGAACCGGAATTGTATCGCCTTGGCGGAGATGTTTCTCCTTCTTTTACTTCAAACTTCTTTACCGGAAAAACCTGTCCCTTTTTCAGCGCCGCAAGCACATCCTTCAATCCGGACTTCGGATCAAGCATCTGGTCTTCTTCATTTGCCTGATTCGCTCCGTCCGCATCCTGACCGCGTTTTCCTTTTCCGGAAGCAGCTGCATCCTGCTGCGGATACCCGGCAACCTTCAGATACCCTTCCGATTCCAGCATCCGGAATCCGGCAAAGAAATGCTCCCGCTCCCGGATAAACTCCAGCGAATAACGCCGGTATACCGCAGGCGGATAAAAAATGCTCAGAAAGCGGCGGCAGATTACTTCATAAATCCCCTTGGCTGTCTGAGACAGTCCAGGATACGCGCCAAGTCCCTGCCCGGTCGGAATAATCGCATAGTGGTCCGTGATCTGTTTATCATTGGTGTAGCGGGTTCTTCCGATTCCCTTCTCCATCCCTTGTTCCAGAATCTCCGATGCAAACGCCGCCATCGGTTCAAACCGCTGCAGACCGCGGATATTCTTGGAAATTTCCTTTGCCACAGCAGAAGATAATACTCTGGCATCAGTTCTCGGATACGTCACCAGTTTTTTTTCATACAGCTCCTGCACAATTTTCAATGTCTCATCCGGACTGATTTTAAACCGCTTGGAGCAGGTATTCTGCAGCTCCGCCAGATTAAACAAAAGCGGCGGATTCTTGCTTTCTTTCTTCTTTTCATAACCGGCCAACGTCATTTCAACCGGAGCCGGAACCAAAAGGCGGCGGATCAGCTCTTCCGCATCCTCACGCTTTTTAAACCCGTTTTCCTTGTACAGCTTCGGTGACTGCTCATATGCGGAACCAGGAACTGCTTTCCATTCCGCCGCGATTTCCTGGTCTCCGACTATAATGTCAGCAATCACCCGGTAAAAAGATGACTTGACAAAGCTGCGGATCTCCCGCTCTCTGCGGACGACCATCCCCAGAACACAGGTCATGACACGGCCGACCGATACAACGCTGTAGCGCGTCTTCATAAATGACGCGATGCTCGGACCAAACTTCAGCGTCAGGACACGGGAAAAATTGATTCCCATCAGATAGTCTTCTTTTGCACGCAGATAGGCGGAATTACTCAGATTATCATACGCAGACCAGTCCTTTGCCTGCGCGATTCCCTTCAGAATCTCTTCTTCTGTCTGCGAATCAATCCATACCCGCTTTCTTGCTTTTCCGTGAACGCCCGCCATCTGGTCAACCAGGCGGTAAATATACTCTCCCTCCCGCCCGGAGTCCGTACAGATATAAATTGTATCCACATCGCTCCGATTTAACAGACCGCTGACAATGGTGAACTGCTTTTTGGTTGCCGGAATCACTTCATATTTCCATTCCTCCGGAAGGAATGGAATCGTCGCAAGACTCCATTTTTTCAGTGCGGGATCATATGTTTCCGGATATGACATCGTAATCAGATGACCGACGCACCAGGTAACAATACTGTCTTCTGATTCCAGATAGCCGTCCTTTCTTCCTGCCGTCAGCTTCAGTGCCTTCGCGAACTCCTGCGCGACGCTTGGTTTTTCCGCAATATATAATCTCTTACCCATTTACACCTGTGAGTCCGCGCCGCCCTGCCGCCATCCGTATCATATCCGATACCGGCAAAACGGCGATGACCGCCGGACCGGGCAAAAAACTGCCGCCTGATTGCAAAATGGCACAGTTTCTGCCCGGTCTCCTTTCATTTTTTCACTTACTTTACTTCAAAATGGAACACCGTTTCCGATGTAAATTCCTCGCCTGCTTTCAAAATGCAGCTTGGGAAATTCTCGTGATGAACACTGTCCGGATAGAACTGTGTTTCAAAGCATGCGCCGCAGAACGGAAGATAATGCGCACCGCGCTTTCCATCCAGTTCAGTCGTATTGGCTGTATACAGCTGCATGCCAGGCATATCCGTCGATACCTCCATCACAATTCCGGTTTCCTTTGACTCCATCACAGCAGCCTTCTTCATCTCTCCGGCAGCGCCGAGTACATAATTGTGGTCAAAGCCTCCACCGTTTTTGATCTGCTCTTCCTCTGCATGAATATCACGGCCAATCTGTTTCTCCGTCGTAAAATCAAGCGCGCTTCCCTGTACTGGACGGATCTCTCCAGTCGGAATCAGTTGGCTGTCGGACGGCGTAAACTCTTTCGCGTAAATGGTAACGTACTGATCCAGCACACTTCCGCTGTCATGTCCGCTCAGATTGAAATAGCTATGATTTGTCATATTAGCTATAGTATCCTGGTCAGACAGCAGCTGATACGTCAAAATCAGGCTGTTTTCCTCAGTCAGCGTATAGGTAACGGATACCTGAAGTGTTCCCGGGTATCCCTGATCGCCGTCCGGGCTGACCAGAGACAGCGTTACGCAGGAACCGGTTTCCTCTTCACCTTCCTGCGCGTCCCAGAGCCGCTGATAATAGCTTCCCGGTTTGCTGTGCAGGTTATTCGGCCCATCGTTCGCTGCCAGATGGTATTCTTTTCCGTTCAGTACAAACGATGCGCCCGCGATCCGGTTTGCATGGCGGCCAACAACTGCTCCGAACGCAGGCGGGTTTTCTTCATAATCCTCCGCCTTCGGCAGACCAAGTACAACATCCTTTAATCTTCCGTCCTTTGCCGGCACCCAAAGTTCCAGTAAAACTGCTCCAAAATCACTGATAACCGCCTTCATTCCATTGCTGTTTGTCAACGTATAGCTGTGTATTGCACGCCCATCGGATAACGTTCCGATCTGTGCCTTTGTAATTCCCATAATCGAATAACCTCCAATTCTGTCTAATGTGCTCTCGGAATCTCGTTGTACCTGAATTTGCGAGAGGATTTTTTGTCGGAGGTGCCTGAATTTTTGAGGCGTACGCGGCGCGTACGTTGATAAAATTCAGACATCTACGGCAGAAAATCAGCCGCAAAGGCAGGTGCATAAGAAATTCCGAGAGTACATTCTATACGCAAAAGCACTCGTACCATTCAGCTTTTGCGTACCGCATTGTATACTGGAACATGCCCGGAACAAACAAATGTCCGGGCACTTTCCTTTGATTGCTCTTCCAATCAGTCTTTTGCAGTAATATAACCCTTTGCAGTCAAAAGTTCTGCAGTCAGAACTGCTCCGCCTGCCGCTCCGCGCAGCGTGTTGTGGGACAGTCCGACAAACTTGTAATCATAAACGGTATCCTCACGCAGACGGCCGAGAGAAATTCCCATTCCATTCTCATAGTCACGATCCAGACGCGCCTGCGGACGGTTGTCTTCTTCCATGTAGCGGAGAAACTGCTTCGGAGCGCTCGGAAGCTGCAGCTTCTGCGGCTCGCCGGAGTACTCGTTCCAGCATCGGATGATCTCTTCCTTGGTTGGCTTCTTTTCAAAGGAAACGAAAACTGCCGCCGTATGTCCATCCTGAACCGGAACACGGATGCACTGCGTTGTGATTATCGGTCCCTCTGCCTTTTTGATCACACCGTTCTCAATGGTTCCCCAGATCTTTAACGGCTCCTGCTCACTCTTTTCCTCCTCTCCGGCAATGTACGGGATGATATTATCAAGCATCTCCGGCCAGTCCTTAAAGGTCTTTCCAGCACCGGAAATTGCCTGATAGGTTGTTGCAACAACAACCTTCGGTCCAAACTGCTTCAGTGCATGAAGTGCAGGCGTATAGCTCTGAATTGAACAGTTCGGCTTTACCGCAATGAAACCACGGGTTGTTCCGAGACGTTTCTTTTGATAAGGAATAACCTCGGCATGCTCCGGGTTCAGCTCCGGAACAATCATCGGAACATCCGGTGTCCAGCGATGCGCACTATTATTGGAAACAACTGGGACCTCTGCTTTCGCATAAGCTTCCTCAATCGCACGAATCTCGTCCTTGGACATATCAACCGCGCTGAATACAAAATCAACATCAGCCGCTACAGAAGCAACATCAGAAACATTTCTGACAACCATATCCGCAGCTTCCTTTGGAATCGGTGTTGCCATCTTCCAGCGGCCGCCAACTGCCTCACGATACGTCATACCGGCAGAACGCGGACTTGCCGCAATCACTGCCAGCTGAAACCACGGGTGATTCTCCAGCAGGGTAATAAATCTCTGTCCAACCATTCCTGTGCCGCCAAGGACACCTACTCGCAATTTTCTATCCATCTTTATTCTCCTCCATCGACGCCTGCACGTCATTCTTCGGATGACTCCGCATCCTTCTCAGAATCCTTGACTTCCGGTTCTTCTGCCGGCTCTTCGTCTGATTCTTCAACAGACTCTGTATCTTCCGGAGCTTCTTCCTGATTTCCCGAAACAGGCTCATCCGGTACCGGAGCGCCGCAGTTTACGCAGAACTGCGCATCGGCAGCCAGTTTCTCGCCGCATATGCTGCAAAAACGGACCGGCTCTTCAGCATTCTCTTCGTTCGTTTCCTCCGGTGCTGCTGGTTTCTCAACCTTAGCACCGCATTTCGGACAGAACAGAGCATCCTTGCTGACTGATGCGCCGCAGGACGTACATCTTACAGTTCCTTTCATCCGGTCAAGCTCGCTGCGATACGCAGCAATTGACTCTTCTGCCTCGGAAATCATGCGGAACTTCTCCGCAAACTCATTATCGGCGTCATCCTTATGTGCTTTATAGTACTCTTCACCGATCTGCGCATAGACACGTTTCATCAAAGACTTTGCGTCACTGATCTTGGAATTAAGCTTCGCAGTGTCTGCCAGTTCCTGTGCCTTGCCGCTCAGATCTCTGGTTGCTTTCGTAACAGCTCCTGACAGCTGATCAAACCATGACATAAACAACTCCTCCTGTTTCAGAACCAATCTGTATCATTCTTATTCCGGCAGTCTGAAAACGGCACCCGATACAGGTTTGTGCATCCCCGGTTTCCGGGCTGTCGTGAATTGTTCTCAGTATAGCACTCGGACGACAGTTCGTCAATCATGTCTTTTGGGTAATTGCAAATGTTTTTCTGGTGCGGACATCGGCCCGCAAATAAAAAATGGAGCATCACTGCCCCATAATTTTTGTCCAACCAGCTGTATAAAAATCAATCAACTCATCCAAATAGATAACGGGTTCCCTTCGTACATTGCAAAATCGACAGCATCTCAGTCCGGTGCTTATACATATAAAGAAGCTTGATTACCCGATTTTTAGATGTCAAAAGCCCTTGATTTATAAGGCTTTTTGAACAACAAAAAAGCTTCCGAGGGGACTCGAACCCCTGACCTATTGATTACGAATCAATTGCTCTACCAACTGAGCCACGGAAGCACATTCGCTGAATGCTCTATTACTATAGCGCAAACACTCGGCTTTGTCAATGGTTTTTTGAAATTTTTTCAAATTTCAGATCAATTTCAGTTACTATTTGAGTACAGTGTAAGCAGTAACTAATTTTGCTATTCTCAAAGTCTTTTACTATTTGCGAATGCCCGCTTCCGCTATTTTTATTTTCTATACCATCTTTTTCTTTCTGGAAACAGCACGAAGTTCATTGAGTTTCTTCAGGAAAAGTTCCTCGTCAATTGGCAAACTTACGGTTTCTCCAAGCCAGGATGAAAGATGCATTGCATTTGAGATTTCCAACCCACGGATTCCTTCGGTGCCCTGCGCAACTAACGGTTCGCCGCGCAGAATCGCCGCCGCAAACGCATTGAGGACGCCGATATGCTGCGGATTTTCTCCATCCAATTCCAGCTCTCTCTTATGATACGGCGGCTTATCAAAACCATTTTTTGTCTGACAGCAGAACTCCCGCTCGTTCATTTCCAACTCATAAAAGTCAGTACATTGTTTTCCGCAACCAGCTTCCCCTTTTCCAATGTAATCTCCAGACGATTGGTTCCAGGCGCATCTCCGGTTGTTGTCACGAATACGCCGGTTGCTCCACCCGGAAACTCCAGATACGCGG
>CAJMMH010000100.1 GCA_905214365.1 uncultured bacterium | reverse complement strand
GGGGTAAATCGGAGTGTTCGGGGGAAAAAAGGGATAAAAAAAGGTAAGTAAAGACAATTGCAGAAACAGTTATCGGAATCGGACGGCGCATATAATAGCAGCAGGGGATGTACTGTATAAAGGCGCGCTGCATGTAAAGTCTGTCAGGAAAATGAGGTATAAGTTCCTTCTGTTTCCATATACTACCCATAAGAAACGACAAAAAAGATATGGTATAGATAAATGTACTCTCTGAGAGTTTTCGGGTGCAACGAGATTCTGAGTGTACATGGATAAGATACAGGAGGAAAAAAACGAATGAAAGCAACAGGAATTGTGCGAAAAATCGACGACTTAGGAAGAATTGTGATACCGAAAGAAATAAGACGGACAATGCGCCTGAGCGAAGGAACACCATTGGAGATTTTTACTGACAGAGAAGGCGGAGTAATTCTGAAAAAGTATTCGCCGATGGCGGATCTTGGAAATTTTGCCAGACAGTACGCGGAGAGTCTGGCAAGCTCGCTCAACCGGAAAGCGGCGGTCTGTGACCGGGACCAATTTATTGCGGCAGCCGGAGGCGGAAAAAAGGATTTGCTTGGAAAACCGATCAGCCGGGAGCTGGAGGAACTGATCGTCAATCGGGAGACAAGCGGACGTCCAGGTAAGGGAGATCCGATGATTCCGCTGACGGAAGGAGACGACGGCGGCTACAGCGCGCAGGTAATCTATCCGATTCTGGCTGAAGGGGACAGCGCGGGAGCGGTTATTCTTTACAGTCGGGAGCCGCAGGCAGGATTTTCCGAATCTGAGCAGAAAGCAGCAGCATGCGCAGCACTGTTTCTTGGAAGTCAGATGGAAGGATAAGATACCATAGAGCGTGTTTGAAAAGTCATTGCCGCAATCTGCCCGCCCTCATCCAGGTAAAATCTCCCGCAAATTGTGATGCGCATCTTGCAGAAAGCCTTTTTCAAACACGCTCTCGGATTTCTCTCGAAGTCTCTGATAAAATAAGGGAAAACAGAGATAAGATCACAGCAAATGTCTTGACAAAGCAGCCGATTCCTATTATAACTAATAAGGCAAGAAACAGGTGATAGACGCGGCAGCAGAAAGGCCCGGCGGCTTTTGGCGCGGGAGGAGACCTGTTCAGATTTATGAATTGAATTTAGGAGGAACACAATGAATAAAAAGGAATTAATTGCAGCTGTTGCAGAGCGTTGCGGTGTAAAGAAGAACGAGACTGAGAAGGTTCTGGATGCTTTTGCAGAGGCAGTTAAGGACGCTTTAAAGAGCGGCGACAAGGTAGCTATGGTTGGCTTTGGTACCTTTGAGGTAGCTGAGCGTGAGGAAAGACTGGGAAGAAACCCGAAGAATGGCGAGACCATGATCATCCCGGCTTCCAAGTGCCCGAAGTTTAAGCCGGGTAAGGCATTTAAGGATGAAGTAAACGCGTAAGGAACAATGAGATTAGATAAGTATTTGAAGGTATCCCGCCTGATTAAGCGCAGAACCGTTGCCAACGAGGCATGCGACGCGGGACGGGTGCTGATTAATGGAAAAACAGCTAAGGCTTCTGCAGATGTAAAAGTTTCCGATATCATCGAGATTGCGTTCGGTACAAGAACCGTGAAGGTTGAGGTACTGAGTATCGAGGAAACCGCGAAAAAGGACGAAGCAAAAGAGATGTACCGTGCAATTTGACCGTTTGCGGCGCATTCGGAATCGCTGTCGGGCAGAGGCGGCGTTTCAGTTCTGTTTTTGCCAGCCTCCCATATACTGGATTATAGCAGTAATGCAGTTCGGTAGATGGGAGGCTTATTTTTATGATGGACGAGAAACTGATAGAAACGGAGCACAGTATCCATGTGGACAGAAGAAAAAGCTGCCGTATGAACGGGATCCGCGATGTAGTAGCGTTTGACGAGCATATTGTTCTGCTGAAAACCGAAATGGGCGATCTGGAGATTCGGGGAGAAGAGCTGCATATCCGGGAACTGGCGCTGGAGCAGGGGACGCTGGAAATGGACGGGATGATCAATAGCCTGGAATACCAGGACAATGGATATCGGAAGCAGGGGGAGTCCTTTTGGAAACGTCTGCTCCGGTAATCGGAGGCGTCGCATGGGAGCTGCAGTTCTTCCTGCATGCGTTCTGTCTTGGATTCTGCCTGCGCATGAGTTACGATTTGCTTCTGATCTTCCGGCTGATCCTGCGTCACCGCCGGTTCGCGGTTTCTCTGGAGGACTTTGCGTTCTGGATTTCCGGAAGTGTGTTTATGTTTGGATTGATGTACCGGGAAAATAACGGGACGCCGAGATTATTTGCGATTGCCGGTCTGCTTGCCGGAATGGCGCTGTATCACCTGGGACCAAGCCGGATTGTGCTTTTATTTGCGGGAAGGGTCCGCGCGAAAATACGCAGAAGCCGGAAAATATTTGTGAAATATGTCGCGGAGCGCTTGAAAAAAAGAAAAAACCGGGTTAGAATGAAAAAGAAAGAATGATGCAGGGAGTGATGAAATTGGCGGGCAGAACAAGAGCAAGAAACCGCGCAAACCGCAGAAGCATTCTTCTGGCCGCGGTTGTTGTAGCACTTTTATCGGTGCTGGCGCTGGTACAGGGGTTTCAGCTGCGGGAGAAAAATCAGCAATATGCGCAGACGTGCCAAGAGCTGCAGCAGAAGATCGAAGCGGAAGAGGCGCGCGCGGAGCAGCTGAAGGAGTACAGTGAATATACCAAGACGGAGGATTTTGTCAAGTGGTACGCAAAGAATCGTCTTGGTCTGGTGGAAGACGGAGATATCATACTGAAAAGTGAGTGAAAACGGCGTCCTGCCGATGAGTTTCCAGCTGTCATACAGGCAGCAGAGGGGAAACAAGTCGGACAGGGCGCTTTTTTGTGGATCAGTTTTTCCGGTTCGGCATCCGGGTTTGACATATATTTTACCTGGCAGTCCTTATAATAAAGGCGATTGACTGTCGGAGGTGCGTTTGGAAGCTCGTTATACCTGAAATGTACTCTCGGAATCTGCGGGGCGCATAAGAGACTTCGGGAGTCATTCTACGGGAGGGGGGACGTAGGATGTGGAAAAAATGGGTGCGCGGATGGAAGTTCTGCATGCTGACCATCACGGCGGCATGTTTTTCCTGGTTTGTATTTCAGAGCAGTCGGACGGCATATCTGATCAGCGAGGTGAGCCTGCTGTTTGCCGTGCTGTTTTCCGGGTATCGGTTTGGACCGGGAACCGGCGCGACTGCAGGAAGCGTCTGTGGCCTGGCGATGGGGCTGTGGACCGGAGAGCTGGCGCAGATGGGGATATTCAGCGTGCTTGGAGTGTTTGGTGGGGCATTCCGCCGTCTGGGACGGGCGGCAAGCGCGGCAGCCTATCTAATTGCGGCATTTGGGGTCGGCCTGATGTATTCGCCGTCACTGCTGTTTGAACTGATGACGGCGGCAATATTCGGAGCGCTGATTTTCCTTCTGCTTCCGGCAAAGCTTACCGATCCGGGAAAGGAAAAACGGAAATTTCCGGCGGTGGAGTACCAGACGCTGGAGCGGGCAGCGGGAGAACAGATTCGTCAGGCAGGAGGCGCGTGCCAGTGTCTGTCCGGTTATTTTGCGGACGAAAATCTGTCGGATCTGGTCCGATGCGGCGAAGAAGAGGTCAACTGGAGAGAACGTTATCTGGAGCTTCGGCTGCTGTTTTCCGAGCAGTTGGCGGAATGCGCGCAGATGCTGGAGCATACCGGACAGATGATCGGAGAGTCCGCGGGACTTCCGGAATCAGTGAGAGCGCGCCTGGAGGAAGCGCTGGAAGCATTGGAAGTGGCGGTAACGCGTGCGGTTCTTGTCCGGGAAGAGAACCGAAGGGGAGCGCTGTACCTGGTTCTGGAATCGCAGACAGAAAGATGCGTGACAATGCGGCTGGTCAGTGATGCGGTCAGTCATGTATTTGGACGTGAGATGATGCCGGATCCGGGGCAGCCGACGATTGTTTCCGGAACGCCGCGGATGATCCGGTTTCAGGAAAAACCGGCATTTTTTATGCTTCATGGCGTGGCGGGGAGCAGAAAGGAGGGGTCCGGATGCAGCGGCGACAGCTTTTCTTTTCTGGAGCCGGATCCGGGACAGGCATTGTTTTTTCTGTGTGACGGAATGGGAAGCGGCGCGCGGGCGCAGGAGGAAAGCGCGCGTGTGACAGAGCTGGCGGAGCAGCTGTGCCGAGCCGGTTTTTCTTCTCAGATCATTGTGCGGCTGATTAATACGGCGCTTCTGGTACAGGGAACGGAGAGGCCGGTAACAATCGATATGGGGCGGCTGGATCTTTACAGCGGCCTTTGTGATTTTACAAAGTCCGGAGCGTGCGTGACATTTATCTGCCGTAAGGACACCGTTGAGGAACTGAACGGCGACAGCCTCCCGGTCGGGATTCTCAGGGAAAGCGCGCCCGTCGAACGGCTTCTGAAGCTGAAATCGGGAGATCAGATTGTAATGATGACGGACGGAGTGCTGGAGGCGCTGCCTGGCATGGAGAAGGAAGAACAGATGAAAGCATTTTGTCTGGAGCATCGGGCAGCAAGGCCGAAGGAGCTTGCTGCGGATGTTCTGGCATATGCGCAGAGCTTCGGCGCGGCGAAGGATGATATGACAGTTCTGGTTGCGGGAATCTGGAAAAAGTGATACGATTGATATACATTTCACGAAATGATGGAGCGTCCGGACGGAGAGGAAAAGGCGGTGAAAGGATGAACATACAGGATCAGACGCGGGATCGCGGACATGGGAGAAAGCAGAATGCGGCGGGGAAAGCGGAATGCACAGAAACAGCGGTGCAGGTGCGCGAATACTGCAGGCAGGAAAGGCTGATTGAGCCGGGAGACGGCGTGGTTGCCGGAGTCTCCGGCGGAGCGGATTCCCTTGCGCTGCTGCGGATTTTGTGCATACTCCGGCAGGAGTGGGATCTGCGGCTGACAGCGGTGCATATCCATCACGGGATCCGGGGACAGGAAGCTTCAGATGATATGGAATATGTCTGTAAGCTGTGCCGGGAATGGAAGGTTGAACTGCGCTGCTTTGAGGAGGATGTGCCGGAAGAGGCGGCAAGAGAGCATCTGACGCTCGAAGAGGCGGGACGGATGATCCGTTACCGCCGGTTTGAGGAAGTACGGAAGGATACGGGAAGCAGGCGGATCGCAGTTGCGCACCATATGGACGATCAGGCGGAGACGGTACTGATGAACCTAGCAAGGGGAAGCGGACTGCGCGGAATGGCCGGAATCCTGCCAAAGCGCGGCGCAGTGGTCCGCCCGCTGCTTTGCCTGAGACGGCAGCAGATTGAGGCGTTTCTGCGGGATGAAAAAGTTGCATGGAGAACAGACAGCACAAATTCAGACGATATGTATCTGCGGAACCGGATCCGCCTTAGCGTGATGCCGGTTCTGACAGAAAGCTGCAACCCGCGGGCAGCGGAGCATATCGCGGCCGCGGCAAAGGACCTGCAGGAGGCGGACAGCCTGCTGCGGGAGATGGCAAAGAGTCTGCTGGCGCAACGCCGGGCGGAAGACAGCTGGTACCGGAAATCGGAGAATGCGGACCAAATCAGAAATGCCGCGGCTGGAAATGCGCACTGCAGACAGCCGGACAGCAGCCGGACAGCAGGAGACGATCCGGAGCTGAAAAACCGACTGTGTGCCCTTCTGCAGCCTCCGGCGGCAGAGATTTCCTGTGGTCTGCTGCAGAGCCAGCCGCATCTTCTTGGCATATACCTGCTTCGGGAGGTTCTGGAAGAGGCTGGAATCGGCATGAAGGACATTTCACGCGTTCATCTGGATCAGCTGCTGGAGCTGGCATACGGGCAGAGCGGAAGGCGTCTTTCGTTGCCGGGCGGACTGACTGCTCTGGCTTCGCAGGGAAGGCTTCGTGTGATGCGCGCGGGGAGCGGGCAGGGGATAACGCATTTTTTTGTGACCTTTGATATCTTTCCGGCAGGAAATGAGAAAAAAGTCACGCAAAGCAGTTGTGTAAACTGCCTGGATTATGATAAAATAAAAGATAGCCTAAAACTGCGGCACCGACAGCCGGGAGACCGGATCTGTATCGCGCAGGGGATTCATAAGAAGATCAAGGAGTACCTGATTGAAACCGGGATGCCGGTGCAGGTCAGGGATCGGTGGCCGATGTTAGCCGCCGGAAACCGGATTATCTGGATTCCCGGATACCGGACAGACGAGAGCTGCCGCGTGAGCCGGGAGACAAAGCGGATTCTTCAGGTAACGCTTTGCCTGCCGGAAAAAGGATAAAACAGACCATATGCGTCCTGAGCCGTGGCAGGTGTTGGGAGCATAATACAGGCCGAGGAGGAAGAAATGGGAGAAAAGATTCGAGTTATGGTTCCGGAAGAGCAGGTTGACGCACGTATTCGCGAGCTGGGCGCGCAGATCAGCCGTGACTATGAGGGAAAGCAGATTCATATGATCTGCGTTCTCAAGGGCGGTGTTTTCTTTACGACAGAGCTGGCAAAGCGCATTACGGTTCCAGTAACGTTTGACTTTATGTCCGTATCCAGTTATGGTACTGGTACAAAATCAAGCGGTGTTGTCCGGATTGTTAAGGATCTGGATCAGCCGTTAGAGGGAAAGGACGTGCTGATTGTTGAGGATATTATTGATTCCGGACGCACGCTGAGCCATTTGATGAAGATTTTTGAGCAGCGCGGACCAAAGAGTCTGAAGATCTGTACGCTTCTAGACAAGCCGGAGCGCCGCGAGGTGGACGATGTTGCGGTTGATTACTGCGCGTTTACCGTACCGGACGCGTTTATTGTCGGCTACGGTCTGGATTATGATCAGAAATACAGAAATCTGCCATATGTCGGAGTAATTGAGCAGGAAGGCTGAGGAGGAAAGTTCAGGTGAAAAAATCATCATCAGGAGGAGGCGTGATTGCGTACCTGGGTATTATCGCTGTGGTGGTAATCTGTATCGCATTTTTCCAGCAGAGTTATACCGGGACTACATGCAGCTATTCTGAGTATGTCCGGAAGGTGGAGGCCGGCTTAGTGCGGAGAGCCGAGATCGAGGCGGACGCCAAGGTTCCGACCGGACGGATTACACTGGGGATGGAGAACGGATCCGTCAGTGTTTTTGTTGCGGATATTGACCGGGAAATTACGTTCCTTCAGCAGAACGATGTAGAAGTTACAATGGCGGGTATTCCGCACGACAGTTACTTCACAACAATTGTGGTACCGGTGATTCTGATTGTTCTCGGCTGTCTGGTGGTATTCCTCCTTCTTGGAAACAGACAGGGAGCGGCAGGCGGAAACGGCGGCGCAAACAATATGATGAATTTCGGCCGCAGCCGTGCGCACCGATACAGCGCCAAGGACAGCACGCACGTATTGTTCAAGGACGTTGCCGGTCTTCAGGAGGAAAAAGAAGAACTGACAGAAATCGTTGATTTCCTGAAGGAACCGGAGCGGTATAATTCACTTGGCGCGAGAATCCCGAAGGGTGTGCTTTTAGTCGGCCCGCCGGGAACCGGAAAGACCCTGCTGGCAAAGGCAGTGGCAGGAGAAGCGGACGTTCCGTTTTTCAGCATTTCCGGATCTGATTTCGTAGAGATGTTTGTCGGAGTCGGCGCGTCCCGTGTGCGCGATCTGTTTGCGCAGGCGAAGATGAGCGCTCCCTGTATCGTGTTTATTGATGAGATCGACGCGGTTGCGAGACGGAGAGGAACCGGACTCGGCGGCGGACATGATGAGCGCGAACAGACGCTGAACCAGATGCTTGTCGAGATGGATGGCTTCGGCGTCAACGAGGGAATCATTGTCATGGCGGCGACAAACCGCGTGGATATCCTGGATCCGGCGATCCTGCGTCCGGGTCGTTTTGACCGCAAGGTAATGGTGGGACGCCCTGACGTGAAGGGACGTGAGGAGATTCTCCGCGTGCATGCCGGCAATAAACCGCTTGGATCTGACGTAGATCTGGCGCGGGTTGCCCAGACAACGGCCGGATTTACCGGAGCGGATCTGGAAAATCTGATGAACGAAGCAGCGATTGCGGCGGCAAAGGAAAAACGGTCGTTTATCACCCGTGCGGATATCGAGAAGTCATTTGTCAAGGTCGGAATCGGCGCGGAGAAGCGTTCCAAGATCATCAGCGAAAAGGAGAAGAGGATCACTGCTTACCATGAAACCGGTCATGCGATTCTGTTCCATGAGCTTCCGGATGTCGGTCCGGTTCATACCATTTCTATCATTCCGACCGGAACCGGCGCAGCAGGATATACGATGCCGCTTCCGGAGAAGGACGAGATGTTCAATACCAGAGGCCGTATGATGCAGGATATTATTGTATCGCTTGGAGGCCGCGTGGCGGAGGAACTGGTACTTGAAGATGTGACAACCGGAGCCTCTCAGGATATCAGACAGGCAACCGACACTGCCCGTGCGATGGTTACGCGTTACGGCATGTCGAAACGCCTTGGTCTGATCAATTACGATACAGAAGAGAATGAGGTATTTATCGGTCGTGATCTCGCTCAGGCCAGAGGATTCAGTGAGGAGGTTGCGAAGGAGATTGATGAAGAGGTAAAGCGTATCATCGACGAGGCGTATGAACAGGCAAAGGCAATCATTACCACGCATATGGATGTACTTCACCGCTGCGCGGAGATCCTGATGGAAAAGGAAAAGATTGGCCAGGAGGAGTTTGAACAGATCTTTGCTGGAAATGAGTAAAAACAGTGCTGCAGTTCGCAGCAGGGACGAAAAATGTGGGGATGGCTTCTTGGTTTGTGAATGATATACAAAAACAAAGATGAAAAATTGTTAAGTTTATGCACACTTCTCGATGGACTCTTGTTATAATATAACACGTAAACCCCCAATACATTGTATAGTTTTTT
>CAJMMH010000099.1 GCA_905214365.1 uncultured bacterium | reverse complement strand
ACAAAGCCTAAACGTATTGGTTGTCGATATCTTTCCCGGATAAATCGTAAATCCGCGCTCATAGCAGTAATCGTGAACCTTCTCAAAATCCCAATTCGGATCATCCGGATAAATGGCGGAAACAACCAATCCCGCCTGCCATTCTCTCCGGATCACATCCCGGAAGCCAAGCGCATCGAGTCCGCGGTGAATCGCTTCAAATACACGGGTATGACGCGCCCACTTTGCTTCCTCTCCCTCGGTGAAATACTCTTTCAGTCCCTGGATTGCCGCATAAATGGTCTGAACCGGCGGCGTAAAGTGCATCTCTCCGGTCCGTTCAAAGTAATCATACTGCAGATACAGGTTGCAGTAATAGGATCGCTTCGGATACTCCTTCGACGCTTCAATCAGATTCTTTCGCCCAACGATGAAGGAAAGACCGGTCATTGCCATAATTCCCTTCTGCGCGGAAGCCATGCAGAAATCAATTTCATCCTTCTGCACGTCAATTGGACGCATTGCAAACGTTGATGTCGTATCAACTACAAAAATTGCTCCGTACCGGTGCGCAAGCGCGCCGATCTCACGGATCGGATTGAGGATTCCGGTTCCGGTCTCATTGTGCGTCGTATAAACCAGCGCAATCTCCGGGTTCTCCTGAAGCGTATGCTCAACCTGCTCCAGATCAGGTCTCTCATCCACTGGAAACTTCAGATTGATGAAATCCAGCCCATAATACTCACATACCTCAGCCGCCCGCGTACTATATGCGCCGTTATTGACAATCAATACCTTTTTTTCTGCCGGAAGCAGCGAATTGAGACACACATCAATATTGATTGTTCCGGAGCCGCAGAACAGAACCGACGTGTACACATCCGGATCTCCGTGAACAATCTTCACCAGATCACTGCGAAGTCCGCGCATCAAAGATGCAAACTCCTTCTCCCTCGGACAGATATCCGGAACAATCTGTGCCAGCTTTACCGTATCCGTTGTCGTGGACGGACCCGGATTTAAAAGAATGTTACGCTTGATTTCCATGCTGATTTCCTCCATATTTTGCGTCTTTTATGAACCAGCTGCTTTGCACTGCCTGCTTTTGTCTAAACCTGAAAAACGGGCGCACCGTTTTTCCCCGCGCGCCCGCTTATGTGCCGGTTAAAAACCGGAAATACTGTTAATGTTTGCGCTGATTGTCTGAACATTCTGAGACGGCTGATAATTATCATCGCCAAACAGGAACTGATGCGCAACCTTGACATTGCTTATCAGATCAGTCGCTACCAGCGGATCCTTAATATCAAAATCTGACGCCCAGCTTCCAAGATACGTCTGAGAAGACTCGCTTGTTGACGGGAATCCTGATGTCTCTCCAATGGTATAATTATTAATATCCTGCGCCAGCGACAGCATCTCATCCATCGACAGCGTCGTATAGACATTGCCGGTAATCACAGAAATAACCTGAATCAGAGTTCCAAGATCCGCTGTCTTTGCTTTCGCCAAAAGCTTCTCCACAACCTCACGCTGACGATTGGTTCGCCCGAAATCGCTGCCGGTTGTCTGGCGGTTTCTGCAGTACGCAACTACCTTCGGGCCATCGCACAGCTGAAGTCCTGGCGTTGAGAATTGGCTGTCTGTTCCGATTCCAGTTTCATTCACAACTTCAGTCAGGAAACCGGTGATAATGCTTTTACTGATCTCCTCCGGCGTAATTTCAAGCTCAAGTCCTCCAAGACAATTAACAACAAGCGCAAGCGCCGACCAGTTTACAATAATTGCATCTGTAATATTCAGATCCATGTTCAGGTTAATGGTGCTGATGATCTCGGAAATACCGCCTCCGAACGGGCGGAAAATCGCGTCATTTGCCTTCACATAGCTTTTGGAGGACGGCTGGTACATAATCGTATCCCGGTATACCGAAAGAAGCTTTACCTCTTTTGTCGCTGCGTTGATGCTGCAGACCATAATAACATCCGCGCGGTAATCTCCGCTTGAAAGCGGCTCATTTGCTCTTGCATCAACACCACAGATCAGAATATTCCAATACCCATTGACCAGATTGACATGCTGCATCAGATCTGACTGCTCCACAATCACTTCCGGCTCGGTTGTCTCTGATTTCACATTCACAGACCAGGCACCGGTTTCTCTTTGCTCAGCAGTTGTCTGTACTGCCTCCGCTTTCGTTTCCGACTGCTCCGGCACATTTCCATTTACATCTGTCATCTGCGGAACCAGACTATCATCCTGACCGGTATACACATAAAGCGAACTCAAATCAATATCCTCGCGCTCCAGCTTTCCGAGAATACTTACTGCATAGCAGCCAACCGATAAAATCAAAATCATCACTGCTTCAATCAGCACCAATGCAACTCTCGCTGTACGCTTGCCTCTAGATATTCCCTTTGAGCGGCGTTTACGCTGGGATGATGATTGCTTTTTCGCCATAAAGTCCTCCATTCATTGCTTCCCGGTACAGTCAGTACGCGTTCGGATTGACAAACCCTCGGAATACTGTCAGGAATAAAATCTTAATGTCAAATAAAATACTCCAGTTCTCAATGTAGTAAAGATCCAGCTCAATCCGTCTGCGGATTGATGTATCACCGCGCAGTCCATTGACCTGCGCCCATCCGGTCATACCCGGACGTACCTGATGCTTTACCATATATCGCGGAATCTCTTCCTTAAACTTTTCTACAAAGAACGGGCGCTCCGGTCTCGGCCCGACCAGGCTCATATCTCCCTTCAATACATTGAACAGCTGCGGAAGCTCGTCAATACTCGTTTTCCGGATGATCTTTCCGACCGCAGTAACACGGGCATCGCCTTTCGTTGTCCACTTGTCCACCTCTTCGTCCGGCGGCTGAACCGTCATTGACCGGAACTTATACATCTGAAACGGTCGATTGTGAAGACCGACGCGTTCCTGTTTAAAAATAACATTGCCAGGTGATGTCACTTTTACCAGAATCGCTGTTATAAGCATCACTGGCGAGAAAAGCACGATACAGATCAGCGATCCGACAATATCCATCAGGCGTTTGATAACAAAATTACCGCCCTCCATCAGCGGAACATGACGGATATGAATCAGCGGAAGGCCAAGCAGATCCTCCGTGTACGGCTTTGTCGGAATAATATGGTTGTAGTCCGGAACAAATACCGTATGCACGCCCGACTTCTCGCACTTTTTAACAATCGCCTCCAGCTTTCCGTACTCCGGAAGACCAAGAGAAATCACAATCTCCTCGACTGCATTCTTTTCCAGAATTTCAGACAGCGCTGCCGTTGTCCCGATGATTTTCACTCCCCGGTACTCCTGCCCCACTTCCACATTATCATCCAGTACGCCGACAATCTCCAGTCCCCATTGCCGATGAGACGCAATGCGGTCAATATATCCCTCTGCCGCCCGGCCGTATCCGACAATCAGAACATGTCTGCGGTTGAAGTTGCTTTTTCGCATCTGCAGCAGCACCAGCCGATACAGATTTCTCCACGCAATCGAGCAGATCACATAATAAGCGGAAAAGCGAACCGCCATCCGGCGTGAAAAATACACCGCCCATGGATAATTGCTGTTGGTAGACAGCACAAACAGCACTGTCAGCAGCGCAAGCAGGCAGATCAGATTGGCCTTTATAATCTGCTTTGCCTCCTTCAGCCTTCCGGTAAGCGCCATTGGCCGGTAAAGGCCAAACGCATAATACAATATCAGAATCCCGCCGATCAGAAAACGCAGCGGCCACTGATACTCGCTGATACGCAGAGGGCTGCGATTTCCAAGCAGATGGAACTGAACCCAGTAGCTCAGCCAATATACCGCAGGAATCAGGCATACATCCAGCAGAACTTCTGTCAGGATAAATAATCTTTGTTTGTTTCGATTCATCATGTACTCCCGTTTTTTGAATCTGTCTTACCGCTTGTTCCAGACCCGGACAGCCGGTTTCAGACACATTCTGATCCTGCAACGCTACAATAATACAGCAAATCCCGGAAAAACTCAACGGAAAAAGCTTACTATTTTCTTACAAACACGTTGTTTTTTTCATTAATCGTATCAGTTCAGGATCTTTCTACGGACAAATTCCTGTACATAAATCCACGTATTTTTCCAGAGATCCCACTCAATCCGGACATAATTTTTCAAATGCTGTCCCTGGAAAAATACCTTCTTGCACCGACGACAGGTCCGGATTCCGTTTTTTAATCCATCCAGATAATCCGAGCCGTAACCGATACTGCTGAAAAAGCGATACTTGATCAGACAGCCAACGGTCAGAAACGGCAGATTAACAAGCAGCTGCAGAAGCGGCATATTTTTGTAATTCAGATACACGCTGTTGCGGGCCGACAGCTTTACTTTAAAGCTGTTGTACTTAGAGCCTGAAGTCCCGCTTCCGACATGGTACACAACCGCAGTCGGACAATATACGTTTCTCCAGCCAAAAATCCTGGCCCGGTATCCAAGATCAATGTCCTCAAGATACGCAAAGTGCATCTCATCAAAGTAACCAATCCGGTCAAGCATATATTTCCGATAAATTGCAGCGCCTGCACACGCTGAAAAAACGTCTGCCGGTTCTTTGTAGCCGCTGACCTTCTGACCGACACCACGCTGAATCCCCCAGCCAAGAACTGTATACAAATCTCCGGTATCATCCAGAAGCGCACGGTTATGGTACTGAACCATCCGGCTGCTGACCGAAAAAATATCATCAGAAGCTTCAATTGCCTTGATCATCTCCTCCACAAACTCCGGACTGCTCTCCGTATCATTGTTCAGAAGAAGGATATAAGGCGTTGTACACAGGCGAATGCCGATGTTCACACCCCCGGCAAATCCGAGATTCCGCCGGTTTACATGCACCTTTACCCATGGGAACTCGCTGCGGATATATTCAACGCTGCCGTCCGAAGAGGCATTGTCAATTACAAGTGTCTCAAAGCAATTACAGGTCTGCGCCTCAATGGATTCCAAACACTTTTTTAAGAATCTCTTTCCGTTGTAATTTGGTATGACGATGGTTGCCTTCTTTTCTTCCATATCGTATCCTTTGAACCTCTTCGATTTTTTTCATCCGTTCTTCCGCCAGCGCGGTATCTAACCGGTAACACTTTGTATAGGACAGGTTGGGATTGTAGTACGGATCACTGCGGGAATTGAGAATATTCCAACGATTGTTGAGCTGCTGCATCTCCCGGCTGAAACGGCTGAAGCGCTCCGCCGTGTCTTCTGCCCCGCGGGACTTGGACTCATAATGATACAGCTTTACTTCTGCGTCGTATACAATCAGATATCCGGCCTGACGAACTTTCAGGCAAAGATCTACATCATTGAACGCAACCTGGAATGTTTCATCCAGTCCGCCTACTTCCTCGTAAACTGCCTTCGGGATCATCAGGCAGGCCGCCGTAACTGCGGAAACATCCTGCGTCACTGAAGCGCGCCCCATGTAGCCTGGATCTTCCTCATGGATTCCCTTAAACGCATGATCCGCAAGACCGCCGACACCAACAACCACGCCTGCGTGCTGCACGGTATGATCGTTGTAAAGAAGCTTTGCACCGACCATCCCGACATCCTCTCTCATGCAGTATCCAAGCATACGTTCCAGCATATCCGGCGTAATCAGCTCCACGTCATTGTTCAGAAGCAGCAGATACTCGCCCCTTGCGAAGGAAGCACCATAGTTGTTGATTGCGGAATAATTGAACTCACGATCCCAGCAGACCACACGAATCCTTTCATCCAGGCTCTCCAGCTTCTTATAATACGCAAACGTTTCCGGTTCCGTACTGTTATTTTCAATGACAATGATTTCAAACTGATCGTATGTCAGCCGGTCCAGAAGCGACTGCACACAGGTATCCAGATCCTCGATATGGTCTTTATTCGGAATCAGAATGGAAACAAGCGGATGCCCGGTCAGCTCATACCTGCTGGTATACCATCCATCCACCGGTCCAATCTGCGCTTCTGCCTTCCGACCGATTCTCGCGTAATGCGCATTGATTGCATCCGCTCCCGCCGTAATCGCATAGCTTTTATTTCCCTGCGCCGCTGATGTGGACTCGCTGTGACTGCGCCAGTGGTACAGAATCCGCGGACAGTGATAAATCCGGTCTGTCTTCTCCGTCAGCCGGAAAATCAGGTCATAATCCTGCGCGCCGTCAAACCGGTCATCCAGCCCTCCGACCTCCTTCAGCAGGGACGTCCTTACTGCCAGAAAATGGCAGATATAGTTGTTGCTGCAGAGCAGATCCGGATTGAAGTCTGATTTAAAATGCGGATAAAAATGAACGCTGTCGCTTTCTCCGATTTTATCTTCATCGGAATAAAAGAGATCCGTTTCCGGATTTTTGTTCAGTTCCTTCGCGTAGCAGTACAGCGCGTCCGGTTCCAGCATATCGTCATGGTCCATAAACGCAATGAAATCTCCGGATGCTTTCCGAATGCCGGCATTGGTATTTCCGGCGATTCCGAGGTTATCCGTCAGCGTCACCGCCTGAATCCGGCTGTCATACCGGCACCAGACTGTTACCGCTCTAGACAATGCCACATCCTCAGGTGTCGAATTAACCAGAATCAGCTCCCAGTTCCGATATGACTGATCAAGCACCGATTGAACCATGCTGCGGAAATAGGCCTGAGGCGTATGGTACAGCGGAACAATAATACTGAATTTCGGCGAAACGGCCAGCTTTTCTTCCCGCTGAGCTGCAAGCTCTTCCCTGGATGCCCGCATAACCTGAAACCACCGGTCATACTCCTTATCCTCCAGCTTAAATACGCGGTCTGCCGCCGTATATGCCTTTGCGCGTACCTGTCTGAGCGAATCCTTTGCCTTTTCCAGCGTTCCGCGCGCCGCGACCACTGGAATATGAAGCGGAAGGGTCTGCCGCTTGACAGGGGTTGTTCCCTGCGGCTCATACTCTTCCAGAACAATTTCCACAAACATCCGTCCCTTACAGGGAATCTCAAGAAACATTCCGAGATCCTCTACTCTGGCATCCTGATACTTGGCAACACCGACATCCGGACGGCAATTGCGCATAACGGTACAGGGAATTTCCTTTTTTGCGGCATCCACTGCATAAATCTTTACTTTATTTTCCCGAACACCCGGCGTTACCCAGCCGCTTGCAATGAGCACATCGTCTCTTATCTGAAGCACATCAAAATATACATCCATTCACTTTTTCCTTATATGACATAATATCCGTTTTCGAGGGACAGGTTTCTGTTATAGTAGGGATCTCCGTGCATTGCATTCGGCCAGCGGCGGCAAAGCAGCTCACGCTCAATCTCCAGGCGGGAACGGTCTTCCCCTTCGCTGTCATATCCCCTAGTCTGCGACTCATAATGATACAGCTCCGCAAACGCGTCATAAACAACCAGATAATTTTTATCCCGGAGCTTCAGGCAGAAATCCACGTCGTTATACGCAACCGCAAACGCTTCTTCCATGCCGCCGACTTCCCGGTACAAAGATGTCTTTACCATCATGCACGCCGCCGTTACCGCAGTCAGATCCTGCGAAACAATCGCGCGGCCCATATACCCCGGCTCTTCCCGGTTATAATGGACGAACAGAGGCTCCGCCCCGCTTGTTACACCGACAACAATTCCGGCATGCTGCACAGTCTCATCCTCAAAGAACATTCTTGCGCCAACTGCTCCGACATCCTCTCTCATGCAGTAGCCAAGCATACTCTCAAACAAATCCTCCGTAATCACCTCGGTGTCATTGTTCAGAAGCAGCAGATATTCGCCCTTTGCCTGCTCAACCGCATAATTGTTGATTGCCGCGTAATTGAAACCATGACCCGGCCAGGTGATCACACGGATACGGGAATCCTCTTCCTGAAGCTTCTCATACGTCCGGAAGGTTTCCTCTTCTGTGCTGTTGTTCTCCACAATCAGAATTTCATAGTTCTGATATGACGCTTTCGTGCGGATTGACTCCACGCAGCGCGTCAGATCTGATGAATGATCCTTATTCGGAATAATTACACTGACAAGCGGTGTTTCCTTCAGATGGAAGCGGGTCCGATACCAGCCTTTTACCTTCATCATATCAACTTCCGCGTCAATTCCAATACGCGCGTAATGCTGCTGCAGCGCACGCACGCCCGCCTCAAACGCATACATCTTGCTTTCCGGGTTGAGTGCCGTGGAATCGCGGTGGCTTCTCCATCCGTAAAGAACCTTGGACACATGCGCAAACTTGTTCGTCTTTTCGCTCAGACGAAGCGTAAAGTCAAAATCCTGTGCGCCGTCCATCTCCGGCTTCAGCGGACCGACTTCCTTTGCCAGTTCCTTCCGCACGGCCAGCATATGGCAGACATAGTTTCCGCAGCGAAGCAGATCAATGTTAAAATCTGGCTTAAAGTGCGGCTCAAAATACATGCCGGTCTCATCGTCCAGCTTATCCTCATCGCAGTAAATCACGTCCACATCTGAGAAATTAATGGTCTTTACATACTCAAACAGTGTATCCTCGCGAATCAGGTCATCCTGATCGGCAAACGCAATCCAGTCCCCGGCCGCCATTTCCAGTGCCTTATTGGTGTTGCCGGCAATTCCGTAATTATCCTTCAGATGCTTTACCTTGATTTTGCGGCAGTTGTGGATCGCGTTGCGAAGATACTGACCGATTTCATCATCCTTTGATCCATAAAACGCCAGACAAAGCTCCCAGTTATCATAGGTCTGTGCCTGAACCGAACGAATCATTGCCTTGATATGGCGCAGCTGCGGCTTGTATACCGGAATGACAATACTGATCAGCGGACGCTCACGGAATACATACGCGCGCTGTGCCGCCAGCTCCTTCTTATCCGGGCAGTGCATCTCGCGCCAAATATTGTAATGGCGCTCCTTGCCGCCGTGAAGATATGCCTTGCGCAGGCGCCAGAAGTTTTT
>CAJMMH010000098.1 GCA_905214365.1 uncultured bacterium | reverse complement strand
TGACAAAAAATCTTCTCGTAAAATCAAGCACAAAAAGATTCCGAGAGCACATATAACTGCACCGCAAAGCCAATTACAGCAATCTATTTTGCGCGATCAGCCCCAGACTTCCTCCGCGATTTCCTTTACCAGCGCTAACTTCGCCCACTGCTCTTCCTCGGTCAGCTTGTTTCCAATTTCACAGGAAGCAAATCCGCACTGAGGACTCAGATACAGCCGGTCAAGCGGTACATACTTTGCTGCCTCATGGATTCTGGCAATCACTGCCTGCTTATCCTCCAGCTTCGGAGACTTGGTGGTAATCAGGCCAAGCACTACCTTCTTATCGCCGGTTACTGCCTTCAGCGGCTCAAATCCGCCGGAACGCGCATCGTCAAATTCCAGATAATACGCATTGACATTTTCCTTTGCAAACAAGGTTTCTGCAACACTGTCATACGCACCGCTGCTTGCGTAGGTTGAATGGAAGTTTCCGCGGCAGACATGGGTGTTGATCACCAGATCCGCAGGCGCTCCTTTGATTGCCTCGTTATTTACCCGAAGCAGCTGCTCCTTTACCTTCTCCAGACCAGCAGCCGTTGTTCCAAACAGAGCGGGTGCGTTCGGATCAACCACCATACCCCAGGAGCAGTCATCCAACTGCAGGTTCCGGCAGCCAGCCGCATAAACATCGCGGATAAATGCCTGATACCCGGCTACGATATCCGCCGCAACCTCTTCTGCAGTCTGATAATACGTTTCCGTATTTTCCCAGGCAAATGGCATAATCATCTGCTCCAAAAATTGTGCCGGAGCCGGGATCGTCAGCTTCGCAACCGTGTCCGCGTCTTCAAACTGCTGAACAAACTGGAAATGACGGATAAATGGATGAGACTGATACCGGATCTTTCCGGTCAGGTACGTATCGTCAATCATTGCCGCCTCACCGTGGAACGGAAGTCCGCTTTTAGTCTTGGAGTGTCCGACACCTTCAAACGCCCACATGAAATCCAGATGCCAGGTTGCGCGGCGGAACTCTCCATCGGTAATCACATGGTAACCAGCTTTCTTCTGCTTTTCTACTAACTCCGCAATGCACGCATCCTCAACTGCGGCCAGCTGTTCTGCGGAAATGGTTCCCTGCTCATACTGCGCTCTTGCTTTCTTCAGCTTCTGCGGACGCAGAAAACTTCCTACAAAGTCATAACGAAACGGTGTCTGTAATGCTGCCATAATTTTATCCTCCTGCATTTCCGGCTGCTGCGCCGGAATTTCTGTTTTTCCAAGGCTGCGTTCCGCCAGACACCCATTCCGGACGATCTGGCATCTGCCATCCGGCATCGGAAGCAGCTCTGTTTCAGATGTTTCTTATCATACAGGAGTTTTTTCTATTTGTACAATTCATTAAAACTGATCTTGCCATAGTTTAAAACTATTTCTGCTGATCCGTTCCAATCCGAACCTGCTTTCCCTCAAAGGCAAATCCGTAGCAGAAAATCTGCTCTGGTCTGATTCCAAGCGCAGTCAGCTCGGTATCATATCTTTTTTGCCGGATCTGCTTCAGCGCATTCTGCACCGTCTGTTCCAGTCCTGCTTCCTTATCCGGTTTTCGGACTTTAAATTCCAGAATATATGCCGGATCACTCTTGTGTTCCGGTATCATCATTACATCGTAACGTCCGAATCCGCTTTCCCGGTTAGAACGGATCTGATAGCGCTCCCGCAGATCGACCAGAAGCCCCAGCACAAATCCATGGTAAAAACGCTCCGGTTCCGGACAGCCGGATGCCTGCCCGCCTGCATCAAAACTGCTGAAGGTCTGGAGGGCAATCTGATTCATATATTCATTCATATACCCGACATCATTTGCAAGCAGCGCTTTTACAAAATCGCCGTATCGGACAGAGGAACGGTCAAACCACCCGTGAACCATTCTGCGGAACAAATTCTTCACTTCCAGGTTGGTGAGTGACAAACCATAGAGACCATCCGGATCATCCTCCGGCACTTTGACCAAGTTCAGATACCCGGAAGCCAGAAGAAGGCTCCATACCGCCGTATCTTTCTCTCCAAGCTCAGAAAATACCAGTTCCTCATCCAGCTGCGTATCAATGCTTTTTCCTTCCAGCAAATCCTCCATTGCCGTCTTCAGACCGGCTGATCCCTCCTGAATTAATTTGCTGACCATGCTGTTTGAGCTTGTGTTCGCCCAGTAATTTCCAAATTTTCCAGAATCCAGATACTTTGTAATTGACCACGGATTGTAAATATCTGTCTGGCTGCCAAAGCAGAAGCCATCGTACCACATCTTCACCTGCTCCAGTTTTTCAGATAAACTATAGGTTGAAAGCGCCTTCTCCACCTCTTTCTGCGTGAACCCAAACGCGGTCCGGTATTTTTCCGATGATGCCGTTACTACTTCCAGGTTATTGAAATCAGAAAAGATGGATTCCTTACTAATTCTGGTAATCCCAGTCAGCAATCCCCGCTCCATTCCCGCATTTGTCTTAAACGTTGCATTGAATAAACTGCGGATAAACGATGTCATTTCATCCCAGTAGCCATCAATATACGCTTCCTGCAGGGGCGTATCGTACTCATCCAGAAGAATTAATACTTTCCTGCGATAATAGCGGTATAAATAATCGGTCAGCTGATGAATTGCCATCGTCGCTGCCGTATCATCCATGTCAGCGCTGACTGACTCAAAAAATGCTCTTTCTTTATCCTTCAAAAATCCTTCTTCCACCAGAAACAAATACTTCATATACAAATTGGTGATCAGCTGGCAGATTTTCTTCCTTGTCCGACAAAAGTCCGGTTCCTTGACATTGGCAAAACTAAGAAAAATCACTGGATACGTTCCCTGAAGTTCTCGCATGAGCGCGTCCGACCAGACTGCCAATCCTTCAAATAGCCCCGCGCTTTCCCTGCACTGATTGGAAAAGAACTGTTCAGTCATGCTTAATGTCAATGTCTTTCCGAATCGTCTCGGCCGGGTAATCAGCGTAACAGAATCCCCGTTTTCCCACCATTCGCGGATAAAATCTGTTTTATCAATATAAAAAAATCTATGTTCCCGGATAGACTGGAAATCCTGGTTTCCGATTGAGATCACTGGTTTTTTCACTTCTTCCACTGCCTTTCCTCCTTCCTGTCCGCCTCACTTCAGCCAACGTTTACACAGTCTTCCAAAACAAAGCATCACACTCCGCTTTGCCGTCGTCAATAACAAAGTCACTGTTTTGTTAAAGCGCCATCTCAAAAATCTTTTTTACATCCTTCTTGGTCAGCGGAAGAAATCCCTGATCCAGTCCGCAGCCGGCTGCTTTTTCCGCCATCTCATCGAAATGCTCCGGGCCAATGTCAAGCTCCTTCAGATGAGACGGCATGCCAAGGGAATTAAAGAACTCTCTTGTCTTTCCAATCGCTTCTCTTGCGATATCCATTAATTCTTTTCCTTCATCAATTCCCCACACGTTGACGCCATACTCTACAAATTTCGGCAGCGTTTCCGGGCAGAGAACGTACTCCATCCAGTACGGCGTCAGAAGCGCCAGACCGGCTCCATGTGTGATATCATAAAATGCGCTCAGCTCATGCTCCATCGGATGCACCGACCAGGCGGTATCCTCGCCATAGCTGATCAGCCCATTAATTGCCAGGCTCGACGCCCACATCAAATTTGCGCGCGCTTCATAATTATCCGGATCCTCCAGCGCAATCGGCGCGTACTGAATACAAGTTTTCAGGATTCCCTCCGCGATTCTTGCCTGAAGATACGCTCCCGGCGTACAATTAAAATAATTTTCAAACGTATGGCTCATAATGTCCGCAGTTCCGCTCGCCGTCTGCCATGCCGGAACGCTATACGTATACTGCGGATCCAGAATGGAAAAGACTGGCTTGGTCGCATCGCTTCCGGTTCCCCATTTTTCATGCTTCGTCAGATCTGAAATAACCGCATACTCATCCATCTCGGAACCGGTTGCCGCAAGCGTCAGCACCGCTGCGACTGGAAGTGCTTTTTTCATCTTTCCCGCGTACAGCACCAGATCCCAGGCATCCCCGTCATAGCAGGCTCCGGCCGCAATCACCTTGGCACAGTCAATCGTGCTTCCGCCGCCAACCGCAAGCACCGCTTCCAGCTTCTGCTCCCGGCACAGCGCAACACCTTTTCTTACGGTCTGAATCCTTGGATTCGGCTCCACGCCCGGAAGCTCAGCCGCAAACACGCCTGCCCGCGAAAGCTGCTCCATCACCTGATCATACAGTCCGATTTTTTTGATGCTTCCTCCTCCATAAACCAGAAGAACCCGTTTTCCGATCGAACCGATCCGGTCTCCAAGCTTGCTGATCTGTCCTTTTCCAAAGTAAATGTCCGTTGGAATATGATAATCAAAATTTTCCATTCTGCTGCCTCCCATTTGTTTTCAAATATTACCATTGATCCGGTAATTTGTTCATCATTTTATCTGTCATTTTTCTGTATTTTCCATTTCGTTCTGATTATATCATACTCTTCAGTAAAATACAATGAACGAAAAAGGCATTACTGTTTATGCGAAATGTAAACAGTAACGCCTTTTTCGTTAATCGCAGCAGCCTAAAAATTTCCTCGCGTTTTTCCAGCATACCTTTTCAATGATGTCCTTCAGATACGCCTCTCCGGAAAAGTACTCATGCCGCTCAACAAGTCCGCCCAGGTAATCGCAGAATACCCGGCGGTATACTTCAAACCGCGGATAGCTCAGAAAGCTTCTGGAGTCAGTCAGCATTCCAGCTGATAAAGAAACTGCGTACAGGTTTCCGCAGGATTCAAACTGCCGCCTGATTCCGTACGCATGATCGTGGAACCACCACGGCGCGCCGAGCTGTACCTTGCCGGCCACCGGTCCTTCACAGAATCCGGCTGCAAGCGCCGCCCATACCTCCGCCTTGGACGAATCGAGCGGATACAGAATTACCTTCGGCAGGCAATGCTCCTCAGTAAGCCGGTTCAGCAGCGTTCCGATGCTTTTTACCATTGTGCTGTCATCAATGCAGTCAAAGCCGCAGGCAGCGCCGATCGTCCGCTCGCCATAACGGTTTGCTCCCTGATAGGTTCCGATGTGCATCTGCATCACAAAATCATACTGATGATACAGACGGCCCATCTGCATCAGAAATGCACTGCGGTACTGGTTTCTCTCCTTTTCGGAAACCAGCTGTCCCTGCTTTGCCTTTCGGAAGATTACTTCGATTTCTTCCTCTGTAAAATCTTCCCATACCAGCTCTTCAATTCCACTGTCGCTGATTCTGGTTCCCATGTCCGCAAAGTACCGCAGCCGCTTTTCCAATGCCCCAATCAGATCGGCAAAGGTTTCAATTTTCATGTCCGCCGCCCGTTCTAGCTTCGGCAGATAAGAGACAAAACCAGGCTTTTCCAGGTAAAGCGCCTGATCCGGTCTGGTTGCGGAAATGACCTTGATCCTTGTCTTCTTCTCCTGCGCCAGCTTTTTGTGGTACTCCAGCGTATCCGCCGGGTCTTCCGTCGTGCTTACCAGCTCCACCCTGCAGTGCTCCATACACCAGATCGGCGTCATTTGCTTTTCTTCAATCAGGCGCTTTGTTTCCGCATAAATTGCTTCCGCGTTCTCCCGGCACAGCGGCTCATCAATCCCGAAGAACCGCTTCAGCTCCAGCGCGCACCAGATATAGAGCGGATTCCCCGCCAGATACGGAACGATCTCCGCAAACTTCAGAAACTTCTCATGGTAACTGGTTTCTGTGCCGGTAATGTACTTCTCGTCAATGCCAAACGTACGCATCGCGCGCCACTTATAATGATCGCCCGAAAGCCACATCTCGCCAAGATCCTCAAACACCTTGTTTTCATAAATTGCCTTCGGCTGAAGATGGCAGTGATAATCAATAATCGGGAGATTCTCTGCATACGCATGGTACAGATGCCTTCCCGTTTCGTTTGTAAAAAATAAATCCTCGCTAAACTTCATATCCAACTTTTTGTTCCCTTCCTCCATCAGAAGCCATTCAGAGCGCCGCCATCTACCGGAATGACAGTGCCGGTGACAAACTTCGCCGCGTCCGAACACAGATAAACTGCCGCCCAGCCAATATCCTCCGGCTCGCCATACTTCTTCATCGGCGTCCGTCCAAGAATCTTCTGCTGTCTTGGAATATCCTGATCCACTGCGCGATGCAGCATCGGCGTATCAATCCAGCCGGGCGCAATTCCATTGACACGGATTCCGTCCCCGCCAACCTCTGCAGTCAGCGCGCGGATCATGCCGAGAACGCCGGATTTTGCCGCGGAATATCCCATGACCTGCGGCATGCCGATGTAGCTTGTCATACTGGCAATAAAGATAACATTTCCGCTCTTCTGTGCGCGCATTGCCGGAAGAAAGGCCCTCGTCATTGCGAAGGATCCCTTCAGATGCACATCCAGTACCCGCATAAAGTCTGCGGTTTCCATCTCTTCAATCGGCTTCTTGCAGTGATTTCCCGCATTGTTGACAAGGATATCAACCGTTCCGTTTTCCGCAAATACCCTTTTTGCAAATTCTTCCGTATGGTCGGTATCCGTGACATTAAACGAATAGTAAACCACACGGTCGCCGAATGGAGCCAGAACCCCCTGATACTTTTCTGCCGGCGATGAGCTGACAACAATTACCTTTGCTCCTGCCGCGATCATGCAGCGGGTCATCGCCAGTCCAAGTCCTGTTGCTCCTCCGGTAATCAGCGCTGTTTTTCCTTTTAATGAAAATACCTGTTCAAATGCTTCCATTTACTGTTCCTCACACTTTCTGCCGGTATGATTCTGCTATTTATACGGAATGAAATATTCCCGGTGTCCTAGCTTCTCTGCGCAGGTCAGACTGCCGCCGCATATGTCGGCAATATACCTGCAGAGCCGGTCTGTCAGCGGTTCCATTCGTCCGGCTGCGAACAGCACCTCGCTGGCATCGATGTCCATATCCTCTTTCATCCGTTCATAGGTTTCATGGTTTCCTGTAATTTTAATCACTGGCGACACTGCGCTTCCGACCACGTTGCCGCGTCCCGTTACCAGAAACAACAGCTGCGCGCCGCTGCAGATCAGATCCATCAATCCTTCATTGTCATTGGGATTGGTGATTCCAAACTGCATCCAGTGCGGGTCCGGCGTGCTGTCAAGCAGCCAGAGCCCAGGCTTTAACGGCTGCTCCGATACGCGGATCACCCCCTGAATCGGCCTGCTTCCGCTCTTGATGACAGCGCCCATGCTCTTCTCCTCAATGCTGCTTAAGCCACCGACGAAATTGCCGGGACTGATCGAGTACTGTCTGACCTGTCTGCAGTAATCCATTGCCTTGTCGTAGGTTTCTCCCAGCTGCTTTACCGCCTCTGAGTCTGCCGCCCGGCTGATGAGCAGATCCCTTAGTCCAACCGCTTCTACAATTTCTTCAAAAATGGCCGTTCCGCCGAGATCCACCAGCCGGTCAAAAAAGGAACCGACTAACGGGTTCCCGGCAAGACCGCTGGTAAAATCACTTCCTCCGCACTCCGCACCGACAATCAGATCGGCAAATCCCATCGGACAACGCGTCGTCTGCTTTAACGCTTCTCCGAGACGCCCGGTTTCCCAGATTCCCTTCCGAATCGAAGCCGATGTGCCTCCCTCTTCCTGAATCATCATCCAGGCGGACGGCTTTCCTGCCTCTTCAGCCGCCTTTGCCAATCTCGACGGCCGCACATACTCGCAGCCCAATCCAACAGCAAGCACCGCTCCGACATTGGGATGCCGCACCATCGCAACCAGCATCCGGATCGCGTAATCATTGTCCGTACATCCGGAAAATCCGATCACATCCGTATCCGGATATTGTGATCCCGCCGCAATCTGCTTTGCGACATAAGACGCGCACTCAACGGTATAAATCACAAGAAGCTTATTTCGGATTCCCTTCCGGTTGTCTTCCCGCTTATACCCCTGCCAGGAAACTGACAAAAGCGCGGCTTTCTGTTCATCATTCATACGCCTCTCCTTCCGGTACACCTGTTTTCAGATCCAGATGCGAGCTGCGCTCATCATAATTGCTCCGCATACAATGCATATGAATCCAGCTTCCCGGCGCAATATGCGCCGTTGCCGTTCCAATCGGAACACCGTATTTGACCACAGCTTCCCCCGGTTCGATTGCCCGGACTGCCAGCTTATGTCCCTTTGGAATTGACTCTGCCGCAGCGATTTCCGTCACATCTGTCTCTCCGGTTATGCGCACCGGTCCCGGCTCCAATGCCTCCAGCGCAGTTGCGGTATTGTCCGCAAGGCGGATCCGGTATGCGGTCCGCTCGCCAGGCAGCCGTCCGGTTTCTGTCTTCTCTGGCTCTGCTGCCTTTCCTAAGAGACTGTTTCTGTTTCTATCTATCTGCATGTATCCCTTTCCCTCTTTGCCGACGCAAACCGTTCTTTCGAGACTCCTTGCCTGTTGGTGCTGAAAATCATTCCGGCAAGCGATACACCTCCCGCGCTGCGCCTGCTTTTCCGATACGGCAATACCGCCGCATCCCGTCTGGGGAATACAGCGGTATCATCATTATCAATGCCGTTTCTACCCGTTACAGCACACCGAATTTCCGGAAGGCTTCGGTTACAGACATTCCGTTTTCAACTGCTTTGCGCAGCTGCTTTTCTTTTCCGGCCTTTTCTAACGCCTTCTCAATCACTTCCTGTGCCGCATGCGCCGGGATGATGACAACACCGTCCACATCGCCGAACACATAATCGCCGCTGTTGATCGTTACCTGTCCGATTTCGATCTGGCAGCGGTAATCGACCACCTGCGTCCGCACACTGGAATCCTGAGCAAAGCCGCCCATGCTGAATACCGGCCAGTTCTGCTCAAGAACCTGCGGCGTATCTCTGTGGTAGCCGTCCGCAATCGCGCCGAGACCTCCGCGAGCTTTGGCTGTAGCTGTCAGAAGCTCGCCCCAGTACGCGCAGCGT
>CAJMMH010000097.1 GCA_905214365.1 uncultured bacterium | reverse complement strand
ATATTTTGTCCTGCCGCTTAAAGCGGCTGGGAAGCACGTGACTTTAGTCATGTGAAGTCATGTGAGGTTCACTTTTCCTATCATGTAAAAAGCCCTCCGGGCAGGATTGCACTGCGACGTGCAATTAGATGTCGCAAGTGACCGCCGCAGGTGTGAGAACGTGCCAAGACACATCTTGCGGAAAGCCTTTTTCAAACATGCTCTCGCTAAGATAAAAAGAATCTGAAACAGTATTAACTTTATCTAAAATATATTGACGATGAAAGGAAATAAATTATAATAGGTAAATACGCTCAGACAAAAGCTGAAAAGCGGACGGGGTATAGGAATGCGGACAGAACCGCAGGCAGTGTGGAAACAATGGCGGCAGAGATATGCGGCTTTCGTGTTTTGCTGCGCCGGAGCGTAAATCATAAAATGAGGGATGAAAGGAGTTGAAGCTATGCTTAAGCTGTTAAAGAAGCTGAATGCAAAGGACTGGATTCTTGCCTGTATTGCATTTGTATTTATCGTTGCGCAGGTCTGGCTGAGTCTGACGATGCCCGATTATATGTCGGAGATTACCAAGCTGGTACAGACGCAGGGAAACGAGATGAAGGATATTCTGATTGCGGGCGGTAAGATGTTGCTGTGCGCGCTTGGAAGTTTGTTGTCAGCCGTATGTACGGCGATTTGCGCGGCACGGATTTCAGCGGATTTTTCGTATACGCTGCGCCAACAGGTATTTTATAAGGTACAGTCATTTTCAATGGAGGAGATCGGAAAGTTTTCAACGGCGAGTCTGATTACCCGTTCCACAAATGATATTACGCAGGTTCAGATGCTGATTGTTATGGGTTTGGAGGTGCTGCTGAAAGCGCCGGTTATGGCGATCTGGGCGATCTGCAAGATTTCAAACAAGAGCTGGCAGTGGACAATGTCAACCGGAGCGGCGGTTGTGATTCTTCTGATGTTTGTCGGAATTTGTGTGATTGTCGCGCTTCCGAAGTTTAAGAAGCTGCAGGTGCTGACGGATAACCTGAATCGTGTTACCAGAGAGAATCTGACCGGTCTGAACGTTATCCGCGCATACAATGCAGAAGGGTATCAGGAAGCCAAGTTTGAGCAGGCAAATCAGGATCTGACCAGAACACAGCTGTTCGCAAACCGGACGATGGGTACGATGATGCCGGGAATTATGCTGGTTATGAATGGATTGACGCTGGCGATTTACTGGATCGGTGCGTATCTGATCAGCAACGCTGGACTCATGGAAAAGCTGTCTCTGTTTTCCGATATGATTGTGTTTATCCAGTATGCGATGCAGGTGGTTATGTCGTTTATGATGCTGGTTATGATTTTTATACTGCTTCCGCGTGCAAGTGTTTCCGCAAAGCGTATCAATGAAGTGTTGGATATGCCGGTTTCCATCAAGGATGGCACCGTCACTGATGCGGCAGGAAGCAAGAAGGGGGAAATTGAGTTCCGGCATGTCAGCTTCCGGTATCCGGATGCAGAGAAAAATGTGTTGGATGACATTACCTTCACGGCACATCAGGGAGAAACGGTGGCATTTATCGGAGCAACCGGATGCGGAAAGAGTTCGGTTATCAACCTGATTCCCCGTTTTTATGACGCAACCGAAGGAGAAGTACTGGTAGATGGTGTGAATGTAAAGGAATACCGCCAGAAGGCGCTTCGCAATAAGATTGGTTATGTATCGCAGAAGGCGACGCTGTTTTCCGGAACCGTGGAAAGTAATGTTGCGTACGGCGATAATGGCAGAAACAGATTTACGAATGAAGATGTTTCCGATGCGATTGAAACGGCGCAGGCGGAGGAGTTTGTCAGCAAAATGGAAGGCGGAAGCAAGGCGTATATTGCGCAGGGTGGTTCCAATTTGTCCGGTGGACAGAAGCAGAGACTGTCGATTGCGAGAGCAATCTGCCGTCATCCGGAAATCCTGATTTTTGACGATTCATTTTCTGCGCTGGATTATAAGACAGATCGGATTCTGAGAGAGGAATTGAGGAAGCGCTGCGGTAATGCGACCAGACTGATTGTAGCTCAGCGAATCGGAACGATCCGTGACGCGGATAAGATTCTGGTTCTGGAAGACGGAAAGGTAGTCGGAATGGGAACGCATGATGAGCTGATGAAGAATTGTGAAGTTTATCAACAGATCGCGTATTCACAGCTGTCAAAGGAGGAACTGGCATGATGGAAGAAAAGAAAAATGCTTCCGGGCAGAGACCGGAAGCGGGATCAGGCAGCATGGCAGGATCAGGCAGACGGGGGCCCGGAATGAGAGGACCGGGGATGCGCGGCCCCGGCGGAGGAAGAGGCGCCGGTGAAAAAGCTTCTGATTTTAAAGGAACCTGGGCAAAGCTGATCCGCTACTGCCGCAAATATGTTCCGGCAATGATTGTTGCTGTTATCTTTGCAATTGGCGGCACGGTTCTGACGCTGAAAGGACCGGATAAATTGTCAGAAATGACAAAGGAGATTAGCAACGGTCTGCTTACTGGCATCGACATGGATGCGGTTGCGAGGATTGGATTTACCTTAGTTGCGTTTTATGTGATCAGTGCGCTGCTGTCGCTTGGGCAGCAGTGGATTATGGCGACCGTTACGCAGACAATTTCAAAAAAACTGCGCAGCGATATTTCCGGGAAGATTAACCGGCTGCCGATGAGCTATTACAGCCAGTCTACGACCGGAGATATTCTTTCCCGCGTCACTAACGACGTCGATACCATTTCACAGTCCATGAACCAGAGCGTCGGAAACCTGGTTTCCGCGGTGACACTGTTCGGCGGATCTCTGTTTATGATGCTGAAGACAGACGGATGGATGACGCTGACTGCGGTTGGCGCGACGATCATCGGCTTTGGACTGATGATGGCGATTACCGGAAGATCTCAGAAGTACTTTACGCAGCAGCAGCAGCACCTCGGAGAAATCAACGGACATATCGAAGAAATCTATGCCGGACATACCGTTGTAAAGGCATATAACGGAGAAGATAACGCGGCAAAGACCTTTGACCGGATGAACGGTGAGTTGAAGGAAAGCGCGTTCCGCGCGCAGTGCCTGGCCGGTCTGATGCCGCCGCTGATGACTTTTATCGGAAACTTTGGATATGTGGCTGTCTGCGTTGTCGGCGCGGCGCTGACGATGAAGGGAATCATCGGATTTGAAGTCATTGTTGCATTTATGATGTATGTGCGCTACTTCACGCAGCCGCTGTCGCAGATCGCGCAGGCGGCACAGTCTCTGCAGTCCGCGGCGGCAGCCGGAGAGCGTGTCTTTGAGTTCCTGGAAGCAAAGGAAATGGAAGATGAGAGCGGAAAGACAAAGAAGCTGGAGCATGTGACCGGAGATGTTTCTTTTGAGCATGTAAAGTTCGGCTATAATTCAGACCGTGTTATCATCCATGACTTTTCCGCGGAAGCAAAGCCGGGCCAGAAGATCGCGATTGTCGGTCCGACCGGAGCCGGAAAGACAACGCTTGTCAACCTGTTGATGCGCTTTTATGATATCCAGGGCGGTCAGATCTGTATTGACGGCGTTCCGACGACGGATGTATGCCGCGAGGATGTACATTCTCAGTTCTGCATGGTGCTGCAGGACACCTGGCTGTTTGAGGGAACCGTCCGCGAGAACCTGGTTTACTGTACGCCGAATGTATCGGACGCGAAAATGGAAGAGGCCTGCCGCGCGGTTGGACTTGACCACTTTGTAAAAACGCTGTCCCATGGATACGATACCGTGCTGAATGATCAGGTAAACCTGTCACAGGGACAGAAGCAGCAGTTGACGATTGCCCGTGCGATGATCGCGGATAAGCCGATGCTGATCCTGGATGAAGCAACCAGCTCGGTTGATACCAGAACGGAGCTGCAGATTCAGAAGGCAATGGATGAACTGATGAAGAACCGGACTTCGTTTGTCATTGCGCATCGTCTTTCTACCATTAAAAACGCAGATCTCATTCTTGTCCTGAAGGATGGAGATATCATTGAAAGCGGTACGCATGAGACGCTGCTGGAAAAGGGAGGATTTTACGCAGAGCTGTATAACAGCCAGTTTGACCAGACAGATGAGCAGGCTTCCTGATGGAAGTAAATGTATACTTCCCGGAGTCTTTTCTGCACTTGATTTTACGGCCGATTTTTCGTCAGTCGCGCTCAAATTTCATCAACGTACGCACCACGTACGCCTCAAAAATTTGAACACAACTGACAAAAAATCTTCTCGTAAAATCAAGCACAAAAAGATTCCGAGAGTACATGTAAAAGAACGGGAGGATTCTATGAAGTGCAGTTATGTTGCGATTGAACGGGAATATGGAAGCGGCGGAACAGAAATTGCCCGCCGCCTGGCGGCGGAATGCGGAATCGCCTGCTATGGACGGGAAATTCTGGAGGCAGTCGCGCAGAAAAACGCAATTCCGGTGGAGCGGATTGAACGATATGAGGAAACAGCGACCGGAAGTTTTCTGTATACGATTTTTATGATGAGCCGGACGCATGCGGCGAGCCAGGATCTGGTAACCGCGGAAGGACACGTATATCTTGCGGAACGGGAAGAAATGCAGCAGATGGCGGCAAAGGGACCGGCAATTTTTGTCGGCCACTGTGCAGGGGAAGCATTGAAAAACCGGGATGGTGTAGTCCGGGTATTTATCCGTGCAGATGAAGAGGAAAAGAAACGCCGGATCTGCGGAGAGTACCAGATTCCGGAGTCACAGGCAGAGACGTTTCGGAAGCGGCATGATAAGCGGAGAGCCAATTATTACTATGCAAACACCATGAAGCGTTGGGATGATTATAAAAACTATGATATTGTTCTGGATTCCGGAAAGCTTGGTGTAGACGGCTGCGTTGCTGTGCTGAGGGGATTGTTTGAAGGAAAATCGTGAAGCGATATGTTTTTATGCGTATGCGGCGGAGCGGAGTGCGGAAGTCCGCTTTATCGCAAAGCTGATGCCTTGCGTGCAGAATGAAAACGAAAAAAGCAGAAGTCAAATTGAAGCAGGGGACTTCCTTGATTTGTAAAAAACGTTCAAACGTAAAAAACTGGCGGAAATCTGTCCGATAACGACAGGTTTCCGCCAAAGTCAAAACGTTTGAGCGTTCTTTTTTTATTTGTGAAAACTTGTTTGCGCGATAAACAATTTGGGACAATCATTGTGTTTGTCCGGGAAGGCTTACGCGTTTTCTGATTTCGCTTTTGAAGTAAACAGACGCTTTCCAGAATGAAGGACGATCGTTGCACCCAGGATCATCAGGAGAACGGCGATGATCAGCTGCAGGCCTTCAACCATGAAGGTTGCGGAACCATTTACATAAGCCTGTACCAGTGCAATGAAGCGCTCGACCAGGGCGGTGAAGGTAACGCACAGCATTATAATCAGCGGCGGGAACAGTGTCTTGTTCTGGCGGCCGGTGACTTTTAGGAAGACGCACAGTGTGATCAGAACCAGAGCGCTTAACAGCTGGTTTGCGCTTCCGAACAGCGGCCAGATGTTGCTGTAGCCAATCTTGGTCAGGATGTAGCCGAATACAAGTGTGATAACGGTTGCGAAATACTTGTTGCAGAGAACCTTGCGCCAGCCCTCCGCATGCTCCATATCATCAACACTGAACAGCTCCTGGAAAGACATACGGCCGATTCTTGCAACTGAGTCCAGGGTACTTAACGCAAGCGCGGAAACACACATGGTCATAATGCAGCTGGCGATGTGAACCGGGATGCCAAACATTTCAAGGAAGCCTGCGACGCCGCTTGAAAAGATCTGGAATGGTGTTCCGGTAGCGGCCGTACCGTCTGCGCTTGCGGCAGCGCCTGCAACGCACAGAGCCAGAACAGCCAGCAGGCTTTCAAGAATCATAGCGCCGTAGCCGACCTTCAGCATATCCTTTTCGTTGGAAATTGTCTTGGAAGAGGTACCGGAGGAAACCAGGCTGTGGAATCCGGAAACTGCTCCGCAGGCGACGGTAACAAACAGGATCGGGAACAGGTTGCCGAGCTTGTCATTGTGGAAACCGGTATAAACCGGCAGGTTCATGGTCGGATGAGCGACAATCAGACCGATTGCGGCGCCTGCGATCATGCCGATAAACATAAATGTGGTCATAAAATCTCTTGGCTGCATCAGAAGCCACATTGGCATAACGGCAGCGAAGAAGATATAAATGAAGGTGATGTAGTTCCAGGTGTCGCGGGTTGCGATGATCGGGAAACGGATTCCGAGAACAAAGCATGCAACCATGCAGACCAGGCCAAGAACGACTTCCTTCCAGCCAGTCAGCTTTGCTTTCTTCTGGATCAGTCCGAAGATAACAGCGAACAGGATAAACATCAGGGAGATACTTCCGGCCGCGCCGTTGACGGTGGACGCTGTAACAGCTCCGGTTGCGGTATCGGTAACATAACCATTGAAGGTACCGGCAACCATATCAGCGAAGGCTGCGGTAACGATCAGCGTGAAGAGCCAGCAAAACAGCAGGAAGAGTTTCCGTCCTGTTTTTCCGATATACTTTTCGATCAGCATACCGATGGATTTACCTTCATTTTTTACGCTGGCGTACAGCGCACCAAAATCAGTAACTGCGCCGAAGAAGACACCGCCTAAAAGGATCCACAGCAAAACCGGGAGCCAGCCGAAGGCTGCTGCCTGAATGGCTCCGGTGACAGGGCCTGCACCTGCAATGGAAGAAAACTGATGGGCGAAAACAGTCCAGCCGTCGGTTGGAACATAATCTTCTCCATCCTCTTTGGTATAAGCGGGAGTTTTTGCTTTGGGATCAATTCCCCATTTGTTTGCAAGCCAGCGTCCGTAAAAGACATAACCGGCCAGCAGGCAAACAGCGGCGATCAATACGATAACAAGTGTGTTCATACTCTTTTCGCAGTTGAGATCATCCGGTTTTACCGGGCCCGGGTGATGCAGCTGCTTCCTCCTTTAATTTTCTCGGAAGATTCCGAGGACTTATGTTTTACGAAGCAAGCAGGTTCCTGTTGCAGAAAGCCTTTTTGACATGCGCTCTAGGACAGGAGCAATTAGCAGTTGCACGGTTATTGTTTACGCAGAGCGCGGAACAGTAACGTTACATGGTCCGTATGCAGGCAGGAAGTAAAGCGGAGCGCATACAAAAAAATCCTCCGTCTTCTTTTTTCAGAAGACGGAGGATTGAACTCTTCCGCGATACCACTTCTCTTGCCGGTTTCCCGACCTCTCAGCCGAATCTGCAGCGAAATGAAACCAATTGCTTTTCATAAATCGCTGTGAAATCCGTGTCCGGATAACGGCGGACTGCCGGAACCGCTTACTGAGGTTTGGTTAATCGGTAAAACCATTGCTGGCTCCGAAAGAAAACCCGTTCACCGGAACTGCTTCAAGGGGATAACCGGATGGCCGCATCACTGTCTCGCACCGGACAACAGCTCTCTGGAGATGTAGAAGCGATCAGATCGTATCCTTGTCATTGCATTGTTTGTTTCGATGGCTCTCATTATAGTCTGAAAAAGCTGTTTGTCAATAACAACTTTTAAAGAAAATCTGTGGACAAAATAGCGGGGAAAATGGATTATTTTTATATATTTGTTTCCTGAAATACGGTCAGTCCCCCTGATTTTTTGTCCAAAAATAAAATCGCCCCCAATTGCCGCGCCTGATTGAAATAAAAATTAAACAAGCGGCAGACGGAGTGAAAAGTAAGGATTGGCAATTGTGTTTCAGAAATGTTTATGCTATGATAGCGGGAGAAAACGCCTGTAAGCAGGTGGTCCCGGAATTCTGATCTCTGAATTTGCTGCGGCGGAAAATCAGCCGCAGAGGCAGACGCAGAAATGGTTCCAGGAGCGCACAGAAAGGGTACACAGGAAGAAAATGGAGGAAGATAACGAATGAAAAACAGTCAGAAATATGTTGATTTTATTCTGGAGAAGCTGAAAACGCTGATGGCGATTGACAGCCCGACCGGTTATACAAAAGAAGCGATTGCATGGATTAAGGGAGAGTATGAGGCAATGGGATACCATCCGCAGATTACGCAGAAGGGCGGTCTGCTGGTGCAGCTGTCTGCCGGTGTGCCGGAGGATGAACAGGGAGGCCTTTTAGTTGAAACGCATACGGATACGCTTGGAGCGATGGTTGCGGAAGTAAAGGCAAACGGCCGTCTGCGGCTGACACCACTTGGCGGGCTGAACGCGAATAATACGGAGGCAGAGAACTGCGTAGTTATTACCAGAGACGGAACGCGTTACGAGGGATGTTTCCAGCTGAAGGACGCTTCAATTCATGTAAATGGGGATTACAGTACGACGGCAAGAACGTTTGACAGTATGGAGATGGTTCTGGACGAGAAAACATTCACAAAGGAAGAGACAAAGAAGCTTGGAATTGAAACCGGCGATGTTGTTTGCTTTGAAACGAGAACGCGGATTACGCCGTCCGGCTATATTAAGAGCCGTTTCCTGGATGACAAACTGAGCGTGGCGATTCTGCTTGGATACGCGAAATATCTGAAAGAAGAGAGTGTGAGACTGTTCCGTCCGGTTTATCAGCATGTGACGGTCTATGAGGAAGTCGGACACGGCGGTTCCGCGTCGGTACCGGCAGGCGTCACTGAGGTGCTTGCGGTTGATATGGGCTGTGTCGGTGAAGGACTGGAGTGCCGTGAGCATCAGGTTTCGATTTGTGTTAAGGATGGCGGCGGCCCTTATAATTATGAGATGACAGGACGGCTGATCGCGGCGGCAAAGAAGAATGGTATTGATTACGCGGCGGACGTGTACCCGCACTATGGCTCCGATGCGGGAGCGACGCTGCGCGGCGGCGCGGATATCCGTCATGCGCTGATTGGCGCGGGCGTATATGCGTCCCACGGTTATGAAAGAAGCCATGTGGACGGCGTGCGGGCAACACTGAGTCTGTTGAGTGCGTTTCTGGAGCAGTAAAGCGGTAAAGAATGCGGAAAAGTAAAAATATGCAGCTGGCAGAATTGCAGCGGGGGAAAGAATACGGTACCTGCTGCCGGACT